>QNBL01000057.1 GCA_003641695.1 Spirochaetota bacterium | reverse complement strand
GAAGGTGAAATTGCTTCCGGTTTTGCATTCGGCATTGAAGCAGGAGCAGATTACTTTCTTGGGAATATATGCCTAAGTTTACAGTACAAACTTTCTTATTCTCCTGATCTAACAGGAACTACTATTTTTACTGATGATTACCAAGACTTAGTGGGGGGAGATACCAGCTTTGGAACCAGTGGTCTTATATTGAGTGCTGGATACAGCTGGTAAAGCCCCTCTTTACAGGAAAAGACCGGGAAACCGGTCTTTTTTTATCTTCGAAACCGCCTACTCCAACCCCGCCGCCTGCGCGGCGGTTTTACATCTACACTTCCCATTAAGGCAAGCCCGCGGATTTTTAATACCGGACAGTCCGGCACAAGAGGGTCTTTAATCCGGTTATCAATACTTCCCATAACCGGAAGACCTGAAATATCCACTTTAATTCCTTCAGGAACAACAAGATCCAGGCTCCCCATAACACAGAAGAAATCAATCTCGGTGATCCCGGGGGGAAGCTTGACCTTTGTAAAGTCAAGACGGACATTCCCGAGAAGAGAAAGGATCCGGTTTTTCTTTGCCGGCATCCACTCCCCTCTTCTGTGGATGCTTGACAATATTCCGGCTATTGTGTCTTCCTGCTTTTGCTGCACGGGTGCTGTTCTGCCAGGCGTTTCCTGCTTTGGTGAATTTTCAGGGATAACAGTCAAATCGGAGGTTAACCGAACCAGATCTGCTTCGATTGAGGTATTCAGAGCAATATCAACCCGTTTTTCATATTCATCCACATCTATCATACCATGAGCAAAGTTTTCTTCAAGTATATGAAGAGTCTTCTTTCTATAAGCTTCAAGCGGTTCTTTTTCCAGCATGTATTGTAGTATACACATTTTTTTGTTTCTGACAAAGATAAAAGGAGGGACTTTTATTTTGTTTTTTCACTTTTATGTATTGCCATACCAGATATAGTGTGCTAATATGGCTTTAACATAATTTTATACACTATATATAGTGTATAAAAATAACACCATTAAGGAATGGAAAAAGATGCGATGCCCGCACTGCGGTTCCCTGGAAGACAAAGTAATTGAATCACGCCAAAATGTAAGCGGAACCTCCATAAGGAGGAGAAGGGAATGCCTTGCATGTTCCTACCGGTTTACTTCCTATGAAAGGATTGAGGAAAAGCAGCTTATGGTTGTAAAGCGGGACGGCAGACGGGAAGCCTTTGATCTTCAAAAGCTTGAAAGAGGACTGCAGACTTCTCTTGAAAAAAGGCCGGTTTCCCAAAAAACGGTAGAAAACCTGATCCATTCCATAGAGGATGAGGCTGCGATTAAGAGCGGAAACAACAGAGAAATTGCATCAAAGAATCTGGGAGATATTGTACTCAAGAAGCTGTACGGAGTTGACAGGGTTGCATATGTCAGGTTCGCTTCGGTATACAAAATGTTTGATAACATTGAAGAATTCTTAAAAGAGATTGAGAATTTAACTTCATTGGGAGATCCATTTGGGGAGGGAAGAAAAAGTGATGACTGGGAATAGTTCAGACTGGAAGAGTTTTATCGGAACAAAGGATAAACCTGTTTCTCCTGTTAGCAGTATAGTTAAAAGAAACGGAGCTGTTGAGCAGTATAACAGAGAGAAGATTGCTGGAGCCATAGAGAGGGCAATTATTGCCGTTAAAGGGAAGAAGAACAACAAACTTTCCCAGATCCTCACCGCTTCTGTAGAAACCAAACTTGCAGGTTTTATGAAAACCAGACATCCTCACTCCGCACCGGCGGTAGAAGAGATTCAGGATACTGTTGAATCTGTCCTTGTTGAATCCGGTGAGGTTGAAATAGCCAAAGCGTATATCCTGTACCGTGCAAAACACGAAGCAATCAGGGATGCAAAAAAACTGATGATTGATATCAACACTACCATGAACGGATATCTCATGCAGTCAGACTGGAGAGTTAATGAAAATTCAAATGTGAATTTTTCGCTGGGAGGACTTATTCTCCATAATTCAGGCACCATAACTGCAAATTACTGGCTGAAAAACGTTTACCCCGAGGATATTGCCGATGCACATATAAACGCCGACTTTCACATTCATGACCTTTCAATGTTTTCCGGGTACTGTGCAGGATGGTCGCTACGGCAGTTGATAGAGGAAGGCCTCGGCGGAGTGCGGGATAAGATAAAGTCAAAACCTGCAAGGCATCTGATGACTCTGATACAGCAGATTGTCAACTTCCTGGGGTAATGCAGAACGAGTGGGCGGGGGCACAGGCGTTTTCAAGCTTCGACACCTATCTGGCACCCTTTGTCAGAACCGACAATCTTTCAGAAAACGAGGTAAAACAGGCAGTGCAGAGTTTCCTCTTTGGAGTGAACACTCCGTCCAGATGGGGATCTCAGGCTCCTTTCACCAACATTACCCTTGACTGGGTTGTCCCGGAAGATCTTAAATACATGCCGGCAGTTGTCGGGGGGCAGGAACAGGATTTTACCTATGGAGAATGCCAAAATGAGATGGATATAATCAACAAGGTTTTCATAGAACTGATGCTGGAGGGAGATGCCGACGGGAGAGGCTTTCAGTATCCCATTCCTACCTACAATATTACAAAGGATTTTAACTGGGACACGGACAACGCCAGACTTCTTTTTGAGATGACTGCAAAATACGGAACTCCTTATTTCCAGAATTTTATAAACAGCACTCTTGATCCCAGGGATGTCCGCTCCATGTGCTGCAGGCTTCAGCTGGACAAACGGGAACTGCGGAAAAGGGGCGGCGGGCTTTTCGGGTCAGATGAGTTTACCGGTTCCATAGGTGTTGTTACGATCAATCTTCCCAGAATTGGATATCTTTCCCATTCGAAGGAAGAATTTTACAATCGGCTGAAACGTCTTATGGAGCTGGCCTCAAAATCACTGGTTATAAAACGAAAGGTGATCAATCATCTTTTGGAAACAGGGTTGTTTCCCTATACCAGAAGATACCTGCAGCACCTGGACAACCATTTCTCAACAATCGGCATAGTGGGTATGAACGAATGCCTTTTGAATTTTACCGGAAGAGATATTACTTCCAGAGAGGGGAAGGAATTCGCCCTGGAAATTCTGGATTTTATGCGGAATGTCCTTGCAGATCTCCAGGAAGAAACAGGCGATTTGCATAACCTTGAAGCGACTCCGGCTGAAAGTACAAGCTACCGGCTGGCAAAGCACGATAAAGAGCGTTTCGGTACTATTATTACCAGTGGAAGTGATGAACCGTACTACACAAACTCAACCCAGCTGCCGGTAGATGCAACAGAGGATATCTTCGATGCACTGGATCAGCAGGATGAGCTTCAGGTAAAGTATACCGGAGGAACTGTATTTCACGGATTTCTCGGAGAGGCTGTAGACAACTGGAAAGCCTGCAGAAATCTTGTTAAATCCATTGCAGAGAACTACTCACTTCCCTACTTCACCATATCTCCGACCTACTCTATATGTCCGGTCCACGGGTACATATCCGGAGAACATTTTACCTGTCCGAAGTGTGAAGAAGAAGAGAGAGTGAAGATTGAACGTGATATAAAAAAGCTTGAGAGCAAAAAAGCAGAATTAATAAACACATAACCTGGGAGGGGAACTATGGAAACTATTGAAAGCATTGATAAAGAGATTGCAGCCTTGAAGGACTCTCTTAATTCGGTTCAGGGAACAGAAACAGAGGTCTATACCCGAATAGTCGGGTATTACAGAGCAGTAAAGAACTGGAATCTCGGGAAAAAAGAAGAGTACAAAGTACGCAGGACGTTTAACCAGGGTGTATCAGCAAGGGAAAACCGTGAAGCTGTTGTAAAGTAGTAATGCAGCTTGTAACAGTCGGGCTGCAAAAGACGACCCTTATAGACTATCCGGATCTGGTTGCATCCACTGTTTTTACCCATCAGTGTAACCTCCGCTGTCCCTACTGCCACAATCCGGAGCTGGTTGAAGGTCCGGCTCCTGAAACGTTTATCGGGATTGAAGACTTTTTTTCTTTCCTGAATAAACGCAAAGGGGTTCTTGACGGGGTCTGTATAACAGGAGGCGAACCCCTTGTTTATGACAACCTCCCCGGCATCATAAAAAGGATACAAGACAAAGGGCTCAAGGTTAAACTGGATACCAACGGGACTTTTCCCAAAAAACTACAGGAGGTTTTCCCGGATTATGTAGCCATGGATCTGAAGACAATACCGGGGAAATACCCGCATTATCTTGGCGGAAATGGTAGTACATCCGCCGCAGTCATTGAATCCCTTGAATACCTTAAAACGGGAAGTTTTGATTTTGAGATACGGACCACATGGGTACCGGGAATTATTGAAACAGAAGATATACCGGAACTTGCAAAGCTCCTGAAGGGAGTAGAAAAGTACTATATAACCCCTTTCAGGGGAGGAGTAACTCTGGATCCTGCCTGGAGCGGGGAATCATCCCCGGATACAGCTACTATGAAGCAGATCCAGGATCTTTTCAGGGAGCAGGGTGTAAGTCCAATACTGCGAGTGTAAAGAAATCCGGTGAGAGAAATACTGCTGCAAAAAGAACGACCCAGATCAAAACGAACAAAACGGCAAAAAACCAGTTATTCCGCAATGTAACAGGCTCCGCTTCTGCTCTTTTTCTTGATAAAACCATTATCTCTTTTGGAATTAATTTTATTGAAAGAGATATTAATGCCGGGATTCTGATATGCAAAGTACAGCGCATTAATTAGTACCATTCAGATAGGCTTTTTTGCCCCCTCGCCGGTGTATATATGATTGACAGGATCAATCCTCCGCATTTTTTTCTGCAGTGTCTGTTCCTCAAAGATATGCGCAATAAGACCGGGAACCCTGGACATTATAAAAAATGCATTCGCATGTTCAGGCGGTATGCCAAGTTCAAGAAGAAGAGCTCCAAGGGCACCATCGACATTAACAGGAACACTTTTACCGGTAACCCCTGATAGTACATCCTGTACAAGAACAAGCGAATCAACATATGTCCCGGAGAACCCCAATTCCTTTGCCAGCGCAAACAGTTTTACTGTACGCGGATCTTTTGAATGTATTCTATGCCCAAATCCTGACAACCGCACCCCCTGTTTTCTATAACTCTTTACCATATCCGCTGCAATGTCACGCAGCTCTGAATCATTGCAATTTGCACTCCGTTCTTTCAGCTGAAGCAGAAATTTCATGGAATTTTCTATAGCTCCCCCATGAAATTCATTAATGGAAAGAATTCCCGCAGCAAGTCCACCATTCAAGGGAGCTCCTGTTGAAACAGCTGTCAAAGCAGCAAGGGTGGAGGGGGGGGTAACACCATGATCTGCACAGGCCACCATCATACTTTCAAAAAGTTTACCCTCATTTCTGCCCGGAAGTTTCCCGGTAAAAAGAAGGAATGCCGTTTCAGCAAATGATTTTTTCCCCATAAGATCTTCAATAGCATACCCGTGTATCCTTATTTCATTTTCCTGTATCTCTGTAATTTTAGTTTCCCATGGTCTCGTTTTCATCTTTATTTTCCTTTTCTGAGTATGGCAGCAACCGCATCGGGAATTTTCATAATGTCATCCACTACTTCAGCACCTGCATTCCGAAGTGCATCCACCTTCCCCTGATATGTTCCCTTCCCGCCTTCAATAATTGCTCCTGCATGAGAAAAGCGGGTTCCGCTTTTTGCTCCCTTCCCACCTATATATGCAACCACCGGTTTAGTAACTTCACCATGCACTATACACTCTGCAACCCGTTCTTCCTGATTTCCGCCTATTTCTCCAAGCATCACAATAATTTCTGTCTCATCATCTTTTTCAAAGAGCTTTACAATATCCGGATGCGGCATTCCTATAAGAGAATCTCCTCCCACATGGACAATAGTGCTTTGACCAATACCCGCTCTGTTTAAATAGTATGCAGTTGATGTTGTTAATCCGCCGCTGCGGGATGTTATTCCGACAGGGCCTTTCTTAAACCACTGAGAAGCAGATCCGGCATTACCGCCTATCATTCCTATGAGTGCTCTGCCGGGATTTAAAACACCAAGAGAATTAGGGCCAATAAAGGATGCTTCGTACTTCCTGGCGGAACGGAGAATTGCCATTGCATCATACAGTGGGACTCTGTCAGGAACTACATGAATCAGTTTTACCCCCTCCGAAAAAGCTTCAAGAGCCGCATCTTTTACCAGGGGAGCAGGAACAAAAAGAACAGAAGCATCAATTCGTCCATGATTTTTTACCGCATCTGCAACAGAGTTATACACAGGGATTCCTTCAACCTTTTCCCCTCCTTTACCGGGAGTAACTCCTGCAACAACATTGGTTCCGAATTCCTTCATTAAACGCGTTCTGGTCCGCCCTTCTCTTCCTGTTATACCCTGAACGAGAACAGTGCTTGATGTATCAATCAGGATTCCCATTACCAATCCTCTCCTTCCAGACCAGGTATGGGCAATGTAACTTTCCCCCCTCCGTTTCCTGAAGCTTGGCATTCAACTTCACAGACCAGGCACTCAATACATCTGCCTGATGAAGCTTCTTCCTGCGAAATAGAAAGGACAGGACAGCCATTTTCTTCTTGTAGGATTCCGGTGCTGCACCCTTCAATACATACTTTGTTAGCGCAGAATGAACATCTGCTATAATCAAAACTGACAGTACCCCCGGTAACGGTTGGGTACGCATACGACTTCTTATGAGTGCTGCCCATGGTTCTTCCTACTGATCCCTTTCTTTTTTTATAGCTTTTAACCATCTGATCAAAGACCTGAGCACACTCGGATACCGAAGTATCTTTACCAAAACATCTCACTTCTGCATGAAGGGATTTTGTATACTCTTCCATAATCCTGATTGCCTGGTCCTCGCCATTTCCCCCAAGCCTCAGGACAACAGGTAAATCGGGATCGACTTCTAAAAGTGCTTTTACAATTCCCCTGGCACTATGGTACTGTTCCTGGCTCGCCACTCCGGAACCAGACCCGAAGTACCCGTCAATATTTCCCTGGGACAGTATGATCCGTGCTGCACGGTAAATCTTTGAAGCAGGAGGATTTCCTGAAGTATCACAGAAATTAGCCGGTTTGTACCCATAAGCATCCAATGCATCCATACTCATCATCGATCCTCCGCCACCGGCACCATGAAAACCAATATACCCCTTACCCTTTTTAAAATTCATCTCAAGCTGAATAAAATAGAAGGTTCCTCTATAGTCATTTTTTTCAACATCCCAGGCAACTTTTTCTAACCGGGTCGGAGGATGTCCGAGCTCTCTCGCAATTTCAATATGAAATTCAGGATGCCGGAAAACAGCATAATCATCTACCGTCAGGTGGCAATCAGCAGCGACTACATCCCCGTTTGCCGTGACAACAAGGGGATTTACCTCGAGATTTTCAGCTTCCAGATCAATCGCACAATTTACAAGTAGAGCAACAGCTTCTGCAGCAACCCCAATAATTTCGCTGCTTAATCCGGTTTGTTTCAAACCCTCGGTAAAATCTGAAGGATCAATTTTTTTATCAGGATCAATGATGCTTCTAAAAATCGATTCAGGATACTCTTTTACAATTTGTTCAATGCCTGAACCTCCCCGTGAACTAAAAAGAAAAACAGGAGCACCAACCTGCCTGTCAACAATTATCCCCGCATATAACTCCTTTTCTATTTTAAGTTTTTCTTCATAAAGCAGCTCTTTAACCGGGGAATTCCCTACTTTTAAACCCATCAGGTCTCTAACATTGTTTAGTAATTCCTGTTTCGATTCTATAAATCTAACAAGCCCCTTTCCAGCCCTTCCGGTAATCTGTACTTGAGCTTTCAGGACTCCGGGCCCAATACTGTTAAAAGCCGCTTCTATATCATCTACTGAATGGATAAGCACCCCGTCTGGAATTTTAAATCCATAACTTTTTAACAGTTCTTTTCCATTATGTTCAACTAATTTAGACATTTACAAATCCTGTTTTCCATCGGTTAAACTATTTCCGTGTTTCATGAAAAATAATATTCTTAAAAATTGTCTCACCGGCTCCCAGCTTGCCAAGGCCGGCCATACCATAGGGGAAATGGTCGCTGTCCGAATAAGAGAGAACTACCTCCCCATTTATAATACAGGTTATATCAGAACCTGATATTTGTACCTTAAACTTGTAGAGTTCCCCTTTCTTCCATGGGAATTCTATTTCTTCAAGGATAGTGTTGTCATGATCACGTTTTATCAATGCAGCAGTATTTTGACCGTTAAAACCGAAAAAATATCCCCGTTCTGCACCAATTGCCCGAAAAATGATACAATGGCTTACCCCTTTAACCGCAATGATTGATGTTTCAACACAGTAATCTTCACAGTAATAAGGTCCGGTGAATAAAAGAAATATGTTTTCTGTTTGAGCATGGAGTGAACCGTTACGTAATCCCCACTTTCCTCCTGATAATGAACAACGGGAAAGCCCACTGAACTCTTTTCGTTCTTCCTTGAAATCAACAATAAAATCTTTTTTACCGGTTATTTCAAATGAAGATATAAACAATTCACCAAGATACTTTTCTTCAGAACCCTGCTTAAAAAGTAAACCCGCTTCATCAACAGCGAAGGGAATATCAGGAATGATCCAGGAAATATCAATAGTTCCTCCACCGGTGAAGACAATTTCAGGACCCGATAAAAGTTTCTCTGAAGTAGAATCCAGGATAAATGGATAAACAGAAATTTCTTTACCGCTCCACTTTTCCATTCTTCCTTTAATTTTCATGGTTTGTCCCGGATATACAAGAGGAGTAAAAGTTGGAGAGTATCGTTCATCATCAAAATCTTTTCTCCGGTAATACGGCTTATAAAAAATCCGGACACTCTCTCCTTTCTTTAATCTATCCAGAATTACCGAAAGCTCACCTCTGCCGTTGTTTCTGATGACAGGTGCCAAATACCTGTTTGAGGTTCGTATCCCGGAGGTTGTGCCGCTCACTGAGAAATCCAGGACAATATCATCAGAAAAAGTTCCCTTGTTCCATGATTCCGGAACTTCTGACCCTGCTTCCTTAATACCCAGTATTGCCACCTCTTTCGCCGCTGTCGGCAAATCGATAATATTCAAGGCACCAGCAATGCTGCTTGCAGCATGGAAATCATTTACCGGCTTCCTGTAGTGATCAGGTATCCCCTCCGGGCCCTTAAGCACTCCGAGAATAGTTCCGGCATTTCCGGCATTACAGTCTGTATCCCACCCACACATGGTGGCAATCTCAATAGTTCTTGCAAAATTCCCATCCCCGTAATACAGGGCCAGGGAAAGAACACCTGAATTGGGAATTATGTGACAGACCCCCGGATACTTATCATATCCAAAATAAGAATGAAGAAATGTCAACGCATCCCTCCATTGCTCTGGTCTCTGATGATCCCTGTGAAAATCCCGCACAGCTTTTACAACCCTCGTGTATTCACTGTCTTCCGGTAGAAACGTAAGTGCTTTTTCAATCATCCCCGCTATGGTACGGTCAGTATCTGCAGAGAAGGCCATTGAAATAAGAGAGGCCACAAACCTTGCTCCATGCAGACCGTTACCATCATGACTTACGCTGGCCGCCATCGCAGCATATGCTGCAGCTCTCGAAGGATCCTCAGGAAAAACCAGCCCCCAGGTATCAATAAATATCTGCCCTCCAATCTGTTCTGCCAATGTCTTGCCGTTAACCAATTCACTTCCGGAACGGGGAGCAGGAATACCCTTTTTGAGATTAAGATATGCCGTATGCTCGGTACTGATCCCTTCTCCCCCCCACCAGTAGAATCCAATTTCCTCGCGGGTATAGTTCAGCCATGTCTGCCCGATTTTCTCAGCTGTCAAAGGAGGTTTATGATCCAGAAGTGCCCGGATAAAAAAAAGAGGACCGTTAATATCATCGTCAGCGGCAAAGTTTTTATAATCTTTTACATAGCCGGTAATTTCCCCATAAACTTTCTTAATACGCTCATAACTCCATACGGTAGGCTCCACTGGAGCACCAAGCCTGACCCCGATACATTTACCGAGAATTCCACCGTACACTTTTTCAAGATATAATTCTTTGTCCACAACATTGCTTCCTGTTACTACATATGATGCTGAAAAAACCTGCAGAGAAGGAACCGCCCCTTCTCTGCAGTATAGTTCTATTTTAATTTGGTCTGCGCGTAATCAGTAATCTTGTCCCCACCCATATCGTACCACTTTTTTACAAATTCATCGAACTTGTCAATTGTATACTCTCCGGTAATAATCTTGAAACTGTACTCCTTGTACAGGTTGGTAAGTGCATCCCATGTAGGAGCAAGATCAGCGGGAATAGGAAAGTCAGGATCTCCAACAACATACTTATCAAGAAAATCCCAGCTTTTCGCACCAACTGGTCCAAGAACCGGAAGAGGCCCCTTGTAACTCATAACCTCATTAAATCTGGGCCACCATTCTGACTTCTTGTCTGTGAAGGCGTATTTACCGTTATCAACAGTATAATGTATTCCCTCTATTCCATAACGATCTAAAAGCTGCCCTTCATCGGTAGCCATAAACTCAAGGAGTTTAAAAACAAGATCAGGATTCTTACTCTGAGCACTGATTGCCCATCCTCTTGTTTCTTTTGCTGTAGATACAGCATATCCCTGTCCAACACCTTTTGCAGGGGGCAGTGCAACAAGGCCGACACCCTGATTTTTCTTTAATTTGGTATCGTAAATATCACAAACAACTCCGGATGTACCAAAAACCAATGCTACCTTGTTGGTATAGAGTTTATCCTCCATAGTATCCCACTTGGTGGTTATGTAATCTTTGTCAAATAATCCCTCTTTGTACAATTTCTGATAAAAAGCAAGTTTCTCCTTTTCCGCATCGGAGACTTTTTTATAGACATAAGAT
>QNBL01000056.1 GCA_003641695.1 Spirochaetota bacterium | reverse complement strand
ATTCTCGGTGCCAGCGGTGAGAATATATATCCTGAAGCCATCGAATCAATAATCAACAACTTTGATTTTGTCGAAGACTCAATTGTGTTTCAGGAAGAAGGGATTATTGTAGCCCTGGTTAATCTCGATAAAGAGGCTCTTTTCGAATCTTTTGAACATTTTAAGGATGGAGCAAAACATGCTTCCGAAGCTGCAGCAGAATACTCCAAAGAACTCATTAGAAAGGTAAACAAACAGCTTAATCCTTTCTCGAGAATAACAAAACTGCGGCACGAAGAGGAACCATTCGAAAAAACTCCTAAAAAAACAATAAAAAGATATTTATACACAAGGTTTAAAAAAGATGACTCTGAATGATCTTATAAAAAAAATGAAACAGCATCCACGATACAGAGATGCCGGAATGATTCTCTATCACAATGGTACTGTACGAAACTCTTCCAGATCCGGAACTCCTGTTACAGGACTCAAAATACATGTTGATCATGATAAGCTTGCAAAACTTCTTGAAAGACAAAAAAGGAGGGAGGGAATCGTTGAAATTCTGGTGCATATAATAGAAGAAAAGGATCTTTTACCCGGAGAAGATGTTATGTATCTTGCAGTTGCCGGTGACATCAGGGAAAGGGTACTAGCAGTTTTAGCAGATACTCTCGAGGAGATCAAAACGGATGTTACCTGGAAAGAGGAGTACTTCCCCGGGTAAGGCCGTCTATTACCATATTTGCAAGAATGAGACCGTAAATGCCGGGAATTGTTGAAAGGCTGCCCAGGGCCCTTCTCTCCCGGCCTCTTTTATATTCCGGTCCCTCGTCCATGGTGTTTCCTTCAGACTTTTTATACTCAAACGTTACTTTTTCGGTAGAGTAAACACAGTGGATACCGTATCCGACACCCCTGTTTCGAAGTCGTTTACGTACCATCTTTGCCAGAGGGCACGAATGGGTAGAGAATATATCCCCGGTTTTTATCTTTAAGGCATCGGTTCTCAGTGCTGCTCCCATAGACGATACAACAGGAAGATTACGTTTGTAAGCTGAGGTGAGGAGCTCCACCTTGGGGTTCAGGGAATCAATTGCATCAATAACGAATGAAACCGGTTCTTTCAAAACCTCCTCCATGGTATCATGGTGGACAAAGAGGTTCAGAGTCTCAACCCGGCAGCGGGGATTAATATCCTTGATTCTCTCCCGGGCAGCTTCTGTCTTGTTTCTCCCCAGGGTTGATTCCAGTGCATAGAGCTGACGGTTAATGTTGCTCTTTTTTACGGTATCCATATCCACTATTCTTAAATTTCCTACCCCCGACCGTGCAAGTCCCTCTACGGCATAACTTCCAACAGCACCGAGACCAGCAACGACAACTGTCGCCGATTGCAGCAAATCAAGACGGTCCCTGCCCAAAAGCAGTTCTGTCCGTAAAAACCTTTCCATTGTTCAAGATTATCTCTTGAAGGGCATCCATGTCTATCCCCCTTAGCTCAGCTCCTTTTAGGTAAACAGTTTTAAGAAGATGAGTTCTTGCATCCGGAGAATCTGAATCAGTTTCAAACAGGACCCGATCCAGGGGGGTTTCTTTAAAAACCTTTCTGAGTTTATCCCGATGCTCCAGTAATAGTTCAGGGCCAAAGGAAAAGTATCCCCCCATTGCCGCCATCTGCTCCATAACCTCAACTGAGCCGGTAAACGAATGGATTAAAAAAGGCAGTCCGGAAGGGATATAGATGTCCTTCAAAATATCCGTACACAGGCCAAAAGCCCTGACACAATGAACTTCAACCGGTAGAGAGTACTCTACTGCCATCTCCAGCTGGCGGGAGAATACAGAAATTTGAAGATTCAAAGGTATATTCCCCCTTGCCCGGTCCAATCCAATCTCTCCCACCCCGGCAGTTTCAGGATAATTCAAATATTCAGTAAGCAGATCAAGCCAGCCGGATTCATAATCATCCAGAAACCAGGGATGTAATCCATAGTACGGGAAGATTGTCTCTGCGGATTCTTCCCGTATCCTCTTGAGCAGACTCCAGTCTTCCGGGCATGTACCGTTGCAGATGGAGGGAAAGAGAAACTCGCTTCCCGGATGATTATGTGCATCAAGCAGCTGCTTCATTTTTTTACCGTTCGTGATGATAGTACCTGTACTCCATCATCTGCCATATCCAGTACCACCTCACCCCTTATAACCGGAGCTGACAGTTCAATGGTATATAACCGGTTCAAAAGGGCAGCTATTTTATCTTTCGGTACAGGTCTTTTTGTCGTAACAGGAAGTCTCTTTAAAAAACCGGATTTCAGCCTTACTGTTGCAGTAACCACCCTCTTCGGCTCAACCACCTCTTCCCTGCCGTATTCTTCGCCCCGGGGACATCTATTACCAGTTATCTCTATTGCACTTTCATTCAGCCACCTGGCTGTTAAACGGCACCCCAAAGGACAGGCGATGCATATCAGATCTTTTTTCATTCTATACTCACCTCCATCACCCCCTTATCTTTTATCAGTTTAAAATCTTCTTCCTTTAAGGAAAACTGAATCATCTCAGAAGGCTGAATATGACGCAGCTTCTTTCGGTAAATCTCTGTTCCTTTTACCTTTACCGAAAGAATGGCGTTGTTTTTGACAATCAAGGTACGCATGTAAAATACGTTTTCCCGTGCTCCTTCGTAATAATTGGGAACAATATATTTAACATTTTTACCGGGGTTGGTTCTATACTGTTTTTCAGGTCTCTTCCCTATCAGGAATTCGGAAACAAACTTTCCACATCGCGAAGACTCTTCTGTAACAAAATCCACCAGGTCATGGACATGAAGAAGATTCCCGCAGGCAAACACCCCTTCAATTGCGGTCATCAGCCTACTGTCTACAACAGGTCCGCCTGTTTCCTGATTCAACTCAACACCGATCTTCCGGGCAAGCTCATTATCCGGAACCAGACCGACTGCAAGCAACAGGGTATCGCATTCCAGGGAAAACATCTTCTCCGGCTGCTGAATACCATTTTCAAGAGGAATTACTTCCACCCCTTCGACCCGCTCCTTTCCCTTTATTTTACCAACAACGTGGGATAGATACAGCGGGATATCAAAGTCGTTTAAACACTGAACAATATTCCTCGTCAGTCCAGCAGGATTCGGCTGGATTTCAACAACAGCCTTAACATTCGCTCCAATCCAGGACATTCTTCTGGCCATTATCAATCCTATATCTCCGGATCCTACAATAACACATTCCTTTCCGGGAACAAATCCCTCCAGATTCACCAGACGCTGTGCAAGACCGGCGGTAAAAACTCCGGAGGGACGGGTCCCGGGAATACCTATATTTCCCCTGTTCCGCTCCCGGCAACCGTTGGCAAATACTACTGCCCGTACTTTAAACCTTACCATTCCAGGATCCATGGAAAGGCCATAGACTGTTAAACCATCTCCCTCCTTCATTATATCCATAATAGTCATATTCAGATAAACAGTTATTTTCGAGGACTCAACCATATCTGAAAATCTTTCAGCATACTCCGGTCCTGTAAGCTCCTCCTTGAAATAATGCAGACCAAATCCGTTATGGATACACTGATGAAGGATGCCTCCCAGAAACTCTTCCCTTTCAACAATAACAACTTTCCATCCTTCTTCGGCGGCAGACAGAGCTGCAGCCATTCCCGAAGCTCCTCCCCCTATAACAAGGGTATCAAACTCTGCTGTATTCATCTTTCACCTCAAAATCCCCGATTCTGTTCCTGGCAAGGTACGTACCCCTGCCCCGCTTTGTAATACTGCCAATATCCATCCCTGTCTCCCGGGAAATAATCTTTACTATCCGATCGGTACAGAACCCTCCCTGACACTTTCCCATCTGAGCCCTGGTATAGAATTTTACTCCGTCCAGAGTTGTATGACCGTTTCTAACCGCAGCAACTATTTCTGCCTCACTGACCGATTCGCATCTGCAGACGATCCTTCCAAAGGCAGGATTTTCTTTTATCAGAGAGTCAATCTCATTGTTATCCGAATACCGTATCCTCGGCAGATCAGGTATTGAGGGGTCGTAATCAATCTTTTCCGTAAGAACCAGTCCATCTTTTTTCAGGAGGTCCTTAACATACTCTGCTATTGCAGGCACTGCTGTTAAGCCCGGAGACTGTATTCCCGCAACCTGAATAAATCCCGGCTGCTGTCCCGATATCCCGATATAGAAATCTCCACCTTTAAGAGCAGGCCTGAGGCCAGCAAAACTTGTTATGATCTCCCTCTGCGACAGGGAAGGTATCAGCCTCCTGGCTGAACTGAATACCTTGTTCAAATTTTCTTCCGTTGTAGAAAAATCATCCTTACTTTCCTGCTCCCTGGCCGTTGGACCTATCATGGTGGTACCCTCCACAGTAGGGATAACCAGAATCCCCTTGGAGACAGCTCCGGGTACGGGAAATATCACATGCTCCGGACGGGAAGAGGAGTCCCGGCCGAGCAGGAACTCCTCCCCCTTACGGGGAATAATCCTGAACTCTTCCGCACCAAAAACCGAGGAAACCCTGTCTGCAAAAAGCCCTGCAGCATTTATAACCCATTTACTGAAGATTATATCTCCCGTGCTGCTTCTTATTTCATAGTGATCATTGCTCCTCTGTGCAGAAACAACCTCAAAGTCGGTAAGGAGTTTTACTCCGTTTTTAACTGCCGATTCAACAAGGGAAAAAACAAACCGGTAGGGTTCTATAATTCCCCCGGCTGGAGCATACAGTCCCCCGACAACATCCCGGTTAAGCTTTGGTTCAAGCTCAAGGATCCGTGCCCTGTTACATAATTCCAAACCTATAATTTTATTTGCCTCTCCGTTTCTGTAGAGCTGCTGAACCGTCTTCATCTCCTCTTCAGAAAAAGCAGCCACAACAATACCGCAGCGTTTAAAAGGAAAATGAAGTTCCTCTTCCAGCTGATCGAACATCCTGTTCCCCTGAACCTCCAGCCTGGACTTAAGATAACCGGGGCCATGATGAAATCCGCCATGTATTATCCCGGAGTTTGCTTTGGAAACTCCGAATGAAACATCACACTCTTTTTCCAGTAGTACAGCTGCAATATCGTAGGAGGACAGCTTTCTCGCTATGGCAGCACCAACAACTCCTCCCCCAATGATCGCCACATCAAATTTTTTTTCCTTCATGCTCTATATTCGCATGTTCTTTTTTGATTGTCAATGATTGTTTTTGTACTTTTTTTAATCTATTGTAAAAAATATCCTAATATGAGATACTTTTTAAAAATGAGACAGGGGGTATTTAATGAGAATACTTGTTACCGGCGGAGCCGGATACATAGGAAGCCACACAATCATAGCTCTTCAGGAATCAGGACACGAGGTTCACGTTGTTGATAATCTGAGCAACAGCAGCTACGAAGCTATTGAACGTGTCATGCAGATTACCGGCCAAAAGGTTACATTTTACAACAACAGCATCCTGGATACTGAAGCAATGAACAGAATCTTTGAAACTGCAACCTATGATGCAGTCATTCATTTTGCTGCATTTAAAGCTGTGGGAGAGTCTGTTGCAAAACCCCTTAAGTATTACCACAACAACATATCCGGTACAGTATCACTCCTGGAGGCAATGAACAAAAACGGCGTCAAGAACATTGTCTTCAGCTCTTCAGCAACAGTTTACGGTGATCCGCAGGAAGTACCGATAGACGAGAGTTTCCCTTTGAGTGCAGCTAATCCGTACGGACGGACAAAACTCATGATGGAGGAGATCCTTACCGATCTCTACAACGCCGAAAAAGACTGGAACGTAATAATCCTCCGGTACTTCAATCCTGTAGGAGCTCATAAAAGCGGAACAATAGGGGAAGATCCAAACGGCATCCCCAATAATCTTATGCCGTATATTAGCCAGGTAGCAATTGGAAAACTGGAACGTTTATCTGTCTTCGGAAATGATTATCCTACAAAAGACGGAACAGGAGTCAGAGACTATATTCATGTTACTGATCTGGCAGAGGGCCACGTCAAGGCCCTTTCCCGTATTACCCCAAAGGGAAGTCTCTCTATTTACAACCTGGGTACAGGAAAGGGATACAGTGTACTTGAGATGATACAGGCATTTGAAAAAGCCAGCGGTAAAAAAATCCCCTATACCATAGCACCGAGACGTCCCGGAGATATAGCTGAATGCTGGGCATCACCCTTGAAGGCGGAAAAAGAGCTGGGGTGGAAAGCTTCCCGGGGTATCGATGAGATGTGTGCAGATGCATGGAACTGGCAGAAAAACAACCCCATGGGTTATGAGAAATGAACATGGAAGGAAAAAGAATACATACTGAAAGTTTCAAAGTTCACACATACGAAGTTGATCCCCATAATATTCTTACCATAGACTCTCTCTGCCAGTTTATTCAGGAAGCGGCATCCAACCATGCTGACACTCTGGGGTTCGGGGTTAATTATCTGCTGAGAAACAACAGGACATGGGTTTTAAGCAGATTATCAGTAAAAATAGACAGGAAGATTACACTAGGAGATATCATTCACCTTAAAACATGGCCGTCGGGTAGCGAGAAATTCTTTTTTACCAGGGATTTCATCATAGAATCAAATACAGGAGACGAATTAGGCAGAGGTGCAAGCTACTGGCTGTTTATCGATACAGAAAAAAGAAGACCTGTCCCTCCATCCAGGGGAGAAATAGTCTTTGATTTCAAAGAACTTCCCTCAGGGATCGATAAACCGCTTGAAAAACTGCCCCAGATTGACAAAATTTCATCTCCTGAACTCTCCTTTACCGTCCGCTATGGAGATCTGGATCTTAACAATCACGTAAACAATATTGCCTACATCAGGTGGGCTTTGGAAGGGATAGATCCTGAGTTCAGGAAATTACATTATGCCTCTTCAATTGATATCAATTTCATTGCCGAAGCTGTTTACGGGGAAATAGTGTCCCTATCCACAAACGCAGTATCCGGTAAAGCGTTTCTCCACTATCTTTTTAGGGGAGAAACAGAGATCTGCAGATTACGGACAAGGTGGAAAGAACAAAGGCCCTCTTAATCGTGAGGATTTGTATAGAGAACATCTTGAACAAGTTCCTTGCTGGCGACAAATTTATCAATTAGAGAGACAAGAAAACTTTCCGAATATCTTGGTGGAACTACTGTCAAGGGCCACATGTGTTTCATTATTATATCTCTCTCTATAGGTGTAAGATGTCCAAAGAATTTTTCTGCATTTTTTCGTGACACAAAAGGGTGTGTAAATCCATGAGGCAGAAAAGTGTCTTTTGCCCCCTTTATACGCCAGTCATAAAAAAAGAAATCATGAAGCAGTGCCCCCCGGACCATTTCTTTAACATGTAGGTTTAACTTCTTTGCTGTAAGATATGAAATCCATGCAACTTTAAGATTGTGCGTGTAAATATCCTTGTCATGATGTTTAATATTTTTCAACTTCTGATATTCCGGATGTTCTATTATATCTTTACAAATGTTTTTAAATTCTGCCATATCTGTATTGTTATTTTCAAAGCTTAGTGTTTCAATTTTATCCTGGATATTTTTTCCAAGCATTTTTAAATAGGGGATATTTGATAAACCAGGAAAACGAAGTATCGATTCGGAAAATTCTTCTCTCAAATATGGAAATATCTTTAGTGGCCGGAGGAAACTCTTCATTTCGTGCAATGGGTGACTATTCTGCAACCTTGCGCGTATTTCCCCTGATATCTTTTTTGTCTTCAATCCCTTGAGATTTAATAAAACCCTGGCAAAACGAAGATAAAGACGGGTAGAGTAAAATATATCAAGACTAACATAAACAAGAAATAAAACCGGAATAATTATTTGTAGTCTTACTGGAATATTCTTTATAAATTGATCTACAAATGACTGAATATAAATAATTTGAATTGCTGAGAGAAGTGCCCAGAACCCACTATACAGAAGACATACCCGTCCATTGATATTTAATGGATAACTGGAATAATCCCAGAATCTCAGTGAGAATTTCTTTTCCAGAATATAAGAAGTCAGATATTCAAGGGCTGTTGCAGTTACAGAAAAAATAATAATTTGGACGGGAAATGCCAAAGAACTTACATGCAATCTAATTAGCAGAATAGCTGTTGCGCCAAAACCGTAGATGGGGACAAATGGCCCAAACAAGGACCCTGAATTAACAAATCTACCCTTTTCCAAAATCGTACGGTACCCGGATTCGACAATCCATCCAATAAAAGAATAGATAATAAAAACCAAAAAATAGTATTTTAGCCAATTCTGTGAAATTAATAATAAATTATATATATTGTTCAAATCTTGTTTTCTCACATCTCTATAAATTCAGAAACGATGGTGGATTAACAGAAGCAAACTGGTGTTTTAGCTCTATATCCAGCACTGCATCCTCGTAGATACTGTAATAATCCCTATAGCTCCTGATCGCCATTAAATTAATCATAAAGTCAGTCCCAAAGAGTATTCTATCCCTGTACCTGGTTCTACCTGCTTCTTCCAGCTCTGACAGCTGTCTGGAAAACTTTTCATAGAATTTAGGAGAGATCCCGTTAAAGGAGAAATCAGCATATACATTCTCATAGCGGTCAATGAGATCAAATATCCTTTCGGTCCAGCTTTTTTCCTTTTTCCCAAACGGGTTTGTAAACTGCAAAGATGTATTTACTCCTGCATGGGCGAAGTTAAGCTTAAGATCGGGAAATCGTTCCAGTACCTTTTCCCATCTAGCTGGATTAGTGTTTCTATTTGCCTGTTTATAATCCACAGTGACAAATCCACCGTCATTACAGTGGGTGGTAATAGGTATGGAAGCTCCTTGTGCATAAGAATAGAGGTATTCAACCTTTTTCCTTTCTTCCTTGTCCTCCGGCCAGGGATCAAAACCCATTGGGGGGTATAGTTTTATTCCGGCAAACATTTTTTTTGGAGAAATATGACCGGCTATCAACGTCAGCAGTCCCGACCCACGGACACTGCGAGTACTTTTTTTTAAACGGTAAAAATCGAAACTATCTTCGATAATTGATTCCAGTTCCTTTTGAGCATAGGCTGCTGGATTAATTCCAAGGAAGGGGAAAATGTAGAGAAGACCATTGGGTCTTTCTTTGTAGTACTGCTTAATAGCAAAAGAATATTCATTTATAACTGTTCGAAGTTCTTTTCTGGGTTGCGGATAGTAAGTCAAACTGGCAGCTCCTGGTGCCGGTTTAAAATCCATCAAGAGAGGGGTTAGAACCAGTTTATGATAGGTTCGCCCGTTTATTTTCAGCCCATTTTCATCCACCAGAGATTCTCCACCGAATTCTCCCTTTAGATCATCCTCCATGGTATTAAATATACCTGCCAGGTCATTCTGCATTAGAGTTAGGAGGTTTAAAATATTTTTTACATGACTGGTAATCCGTTTATCTGAAGACTTGGCGCTACTTCCAACTATACCAAGTAAGACTTCCCAATCAGCATTCCTCAGCAAGTTTCCAAGAAAAGCTGTAATATCCACTTGTCCAAGTGTCATAGTATGACAGTGGCAGTCAAAAAAATATTCTGATCCTGAAGTTTTCATCCTTTCCTCCCTTAATTATACAATACGCTTTGGCTTAAGTATTTGAGATCCAAATTAAATAAGCTTTGCTGCTAATCCAGCAGAGCATTAAACCGCGTCATAAAATCATAATAACCTTTTGGCATTGTGCTGGCATTTAAAGAATTAGCATCCAAATATTTCAGAAACCTGATGATTTTTATATAACGTGAGGTCCTGATAAAATCTATTATTTGTGTGCCTAATATCTCATTTTCAGTCCTGGTAACAATCTTTTTCAATATTTCATTTTGTGTGTACACCGTTAGAGGTTCGATATCAGTCTTTTTTACTAATTTCTCCAGGAGAACAAAACTAATACTTTCTGTAGTAATATTTGATGGAAATGCAGATTCAAAAACAGGTAAAACAAATTCTTTATAAGAAACTTCTCTATCTGGCTTATCATTAGTATTAATTCCAAGAAGCGAAAGTGCTTCATACTGTTTTTCCGTATTCAGACTGTCAAACATTTTTTTAATTATATCTTCAGATCTATAGATGTAATAATTCTTTCCTTCCAGATATCCATATGTCTTCATTGTATCAAGATATCCCTCTATGAGGTATTTTTTTGATACCTCTTTTTCAAAGGTCAGAACTGAACCATATTGCTCTCTTGGTTTAATAATGGTAAGGTTAAGTGATTTATCAAGGTTCTGTTTTATAGAATTCACAATATCCATAGGCGTTTGTAATCCAATATCAACAACAACAATATTTTGAAACCCCTTTTTTGCAGCCATTTCAACTGGCACATTGCTGTAAACACCTCCATCAATAAAAGTTTCTCCATTAATTTTAGCTCTTTTAAACAAAGGGAAATTAGCACTTGCAAGAATATAATCTATTAATTCACCTTCAGGAATCTGATCGATATAGGCCATCTTTGGTTCCAGGTTTGAGACTGAAAAAAATACAAGTCCGTAATCAATATCAGATGCTCTGATTTCCTCTTCAGAAATAATATTTGTTAGTAATTTTCTTAATGGGGTAACATCTATTCCTCTATCCGATCTGATTTTTTTTATGATATCGATGTAATCTTTAAAAGAAAGTTTTTTAAGATCTCCCCTTAATAGATTTTCTGCTGCAGTTGATATATCCATTACTGAAAGATAAGATATATCAAACCACAAATCCCTGACCTTTTTATAATCATTCATAATAATTGCCGGTCCATTAATCGAACCTACAGAAGTACCGTATACCCCCTCTATTTTAAAACCAAGATCAGACAAAGCTTTCCAAACTCCTATTTCATATGCCCCTCTTCCACCGCCGCCGGAAAAAACCAGGGCAATTTCCTTATCATTCTCTGCCCTGCCTGCAAGAAGTTCCTTAAAGTCGGAAATATTGGATTTTTTAGT
>QNBL01000055.1 GCA_003641695.1 Spirochaetota bacterium | reverse complement strand
TTCATAAGCTTTTGATAAGTTTCCGTCAAGAATTGCAAGCACCCCCAGATTATTCCAGGCCATGGGAAAATCGGGATTCTTTTCCAAAGCACCGATATAATAGGCTGCCGCTGCTATACTATCTCCGTTTTTATCACAGGACAGACCCAGCTGATTGTATACTTCCGGTTCTTCAGCGCCGTTCCGGACAGCCTCTTCCAGGGAGTATATTGAATCCAGATATCTGCCTGCTTTATAGTAGACTACCCCCAGATTGTACAGCAGCAGGGGGTTTGCAGGATACTCTTTCAGGCATTTCTTTAAAAGCTTCAACGCCTTCTTGTTGTTCCCCTTTCTCATAAAAAGGTCAGCTTCTTCTATTCTTTTTCCCAGATCTTTCATAACCTCATTCTAAAAGGTAATACTGCAATTGAAAACCCCGCTCCCTTCAGGTAGAATGTCCTTTAGTATGAAATTTCACCTTTTAATTCCATTCATTGTGCTTACTCTGCTTCTATCCGGATGCATGAAGGGCAGACAGACAGAACCGATTGCAGACGACTCCTTTTTTATCAGCAGGGAGGACTCTGCGGAAACGGCTGAAGATGAACATTACCAGTGCATCAGGCTCAGAAGGGGAGATGTTATTGAGCTTTATGGAACGGTTATTCAGGGGGCTTCTGAATCAGGGAACAGTACACTCCTGAAAACCGCAGCCGGGAGAACTTTTATCCTGGATGACAAAGGGTCCATACCTGCAGCCGGCTCCATACAAAACGGAAAAGTCCATCTTAAAGGGAAGATCCTCTTCGAAGGGAACAATGAACAACCCCCAATCTTATCTGTAATTGAAATCAAGTAACAGGTAAAGGGAAACGTACCGCTTCACTATCACTCTGAGGTTAACAGCAATACAATCTCATCAAAAGAAGAAACCGTGTAATCAGGAGTAATCTCTCCCGGATCCTTACCTTCAGGGTTGAACCAGCAGGTATCGATTCCTGCGTTTATTCCCCCTTTTATATCTGAGCTCAGCGAATCCCCGATCATCAGGACACCCTCTGTACTCTCCAGCCCCATCCGGTTAATGAGTATTTCAAAGATCCTTTTATCAGGTTTAGCTACCCCCTCGGTATCGGATATGGCAATATCTTCAAAATACTTCTCTATTCCCGAAATACTCAGCCTTGATTTCTGAACCCCCGTTATCCCGTTCGTCAGCGCTGCAAGCCTGATTTTGCCATTCAGGGATTCGAGAAGGGCAATTGCTCCCGGAAGGAGGAATCCCCCTTCTCCCAGATACCCGAGATACAGGGAACTGAACTCCTCTGGATCCCCGCTTATATGGTAATGTGAAAAGAGCTGCCGGAACCGTTCAACCCTCAAATATTTGTTGGTTATTTCTCCCTTCTCATATTTCTCCCATAAAAGGGTGTTTATGCCATGATAAACAGGTATAAGATCATCAGGAAAATTATTTCCGAAAAGTTTCCCGAAAGCTGCAGACAAAGCATTTGCTTCAGATTTTTTATAATCCAGAAGCGTCCCGTCCAGGTCGAAAAAAGCAGTATGATATTTCATAGCTTATACTATACCGCATCTACATAGAAACTCTACAAAGAATTCATTTTTTGTTCACATTTAACCCCTATATTCTGATCATAACAATTTTACAAGGAGAAAAGAAATGGAAAAAAGAATTGTAACAGGTTTAGTATTACTTGTCCTTATGGCAATGTCAGCTGCAGCAAACGGAGTGCAGAAGAATTCTGCAACCAATACCTGGACCCCCGGCCGGGGCCAGAGATACAGAATGGCTCCCGGCAACACTCAGGGAATTACTCCTCCCTTTGAAGCAGGTGAAAAATTGATCCTCACAGGAACTTTGAAGTTTGCCGAGAACAACGAAATAGAGCTTGTTACCAAAGACGGAACATTTGATCTGATGTATCCCTACTACAACACACCGAATATTGATGTTAAAGACGGGCAGAATGTTACCGTTAAGGGATACGAAGTCCCAGCTTACAGATGGAGTAATGGTGATGATGATAAACACCTTCATGTCGTTGAAGCAACTATTGCAGGTAAAACCTACAGTTTTGAGAATTTATACAACATGAAACCCGGCAGCAGGACGGCAGGCCGTATGGGCGGCAGAATGAGCAGCCCCGGAGGCGGAAGAACCGGAAGGTGGAATAACAACAACATGCCGAGAGGCAGAGCACGCAGGTAAGCCGGACTTCCCGGAGTCAGGATTTCTCTGAAAAGATATACCTCCTATAAAATGTGCCAATGAGAACAGGCTTGAATGCCAAAACTATAATGAGCTCAGGGGGTAAGACAGAAAAATAAGAGGATTAAGGTGTAAACCTGCCGAAATTAAGTAAAGGAGAAGGAACACCTATGAGAAAAAAACATGATAGAGCTTTCAAGGCGAAGGTAGCCTTAGAAGCAGTAAAGGGAGAGAGTACGATCCAGGAGCTGGCAATAAAATATGAAGTAGCTCCAAATCAGATTTCTCTGTGGAAGAAGCAATTACTGGAAGGTGCAGCAGAAATATTTGAAAGACCAAATAAGAAGAAGCCGGAAGTGATAGCAGCAGAGAAAGCGAAAGATGAAATTTTAAAGACAGTGGGGGAAATGAAGATAGAAAATGACTTCCTTTCATTCAACGAAAAGAAGAACTTTCTGATTCTTAAAAATATCAACGACCTCAGTTTCGACCAGAACCAGTACAATATCAGGATACTCCCGGCAGCGGAGCATTTTTTCTCCTCAGCCTTTTCCCTCAGGGGGGGAGGAGGATGATCTCCTTCTTACAGACGGAAATCCGCATTTCGGATACGGAGCTCTCGGCGGCTTAACTTACCGTTTCCTAAAATCCGGAATCGAGCTTGACTTTAATTTAACCTACCGCCTTCAGCCGTCAAGAGCGGTACCGGGATTCATGTTTCCGAATCTTCCATTTTTTTTAAATATTACCTTTAACGATGTTTTTATAAGCAGGAAGTAATTATAGATAGAAATAGTTTGTAATATTCTTAAAACCGTATTAAGATTCAAATTATCTCCGAAGGTCTGAGTAATGTCATTAGATTTAAAGAGGGCAATGGCCTCCAGTTTAAAAAGGATTATTGCTATGAAGCTGCAACATAAAACCGCCGGACTAATGATTTTAACAGGCTCCCTCGCTCTGCTGCTGGTAACTGTTATTTCTATGAGAATAAATAGTACAAACATTCTTCAGGAGAAATACGAAAGTCTCAAAGCCTTTGCAAAGGAACTTTCCAGTCGGATGGATAGCCGATTAAAGGCTAATATTGCAATCACCAAAACCCTGGCCAGCACACCCTTACTCTCTGATTCCCTGACAGCCAGCAATCTTGAATACAGTTCCATTTATCCTGAAGAAAGAAATAAAATAATCAGTGAGTTAAACTTCAAGTGGATGCATACGGAAAATACAGCAGATCCATTTATCCAGAAATACCTGGACAATCCTGCTGCTGACTTTCTAAAGCTTCAGCAAGTCACTCTGCCCGGTGTATACGGGGAAATTTTTCTTACCAACAAATACGGAGTTGTGACAGCCTCTACCGGAAAGCTTACCACCCTTGCCCATAAAGAGAAATATTGGTGGGAATCATCATACTTTAACGGAAAAGGGAGAATATTCCTTGATGACAGAGGGTTTGACACGAGCGCTGAAGGATATGGTACTTGGGGTTGTTATACCGGTTAAAAAGGACGGGGAAATAATAGGTATCCTTAAAAGCAATCTTAATCTTAAAGGACTTCTTGAATATATACTAATGAAAAATCAGGGATTCGGGGTTAACGCCAAGATACAGATTGTCAGGGCAAAAGGGCTTATTGTAGCTGAAAAGGGCCTTATCCCTCTTTCTTCATCCATTCCGGATGAGTTGATAGAACATCTCAAATCTGAAAGGTCCGGAATTTCCGAGATTACTGAAAACGGCAGCCGCTACCTTACTGCTTTTGCGCCTGTTTCCATTACAAGCGGATCGGATGAATACGGTTTTGGAGGAAGTTATGAATCCATAGACCACATCAAAGGCAACGAGGGGGAAGAATGGTTCATAGTTGTATCCCTGGATAAAAAAGAAGCTCTTAAAGAAGTCCGCAAAACAGGGAATTTGCTGATCATTACTGGCCTTATAATAATTATGCTGATGTCATTAAGCGCCCTCTTACTTGGAAGGTGGTTTGTAAAACCAATTGTAAAACTTTCCGAAAAAACAAAGCTGATAGGAACCGGTAAACTGGATATCAGGACCAATATCAGAACATCGGATGAGATAGGAGCACTTTCCGAATCCATAGACAGTATGGTGGAAAATCTTTCCCGGATCCTCACTTCCCGGGACAAACTGCGAAAAGAGGTAAAGCGTAGAGAAAAGGCTGAAAAAGAAATTATAAGACAGCTGGAAGAGAAAGAGACCATCCTGAAAGAGGTCCACCATAGGATAAAAAACAATTTTGCGTCTATTGAGGGGATATTGGCTATCCAGGCAGATTCCGCCTCGAGCACCGAAGCTGTTTCCTCAATTCAGAAAGCAATAAGCAGGGTTCACAGTATATATCAGCTTTATGAAAAACTGCTTGTTACAGAAGAATATACATATACCTCGGTAAAACACTACCTGGAAGACCTGGTTGACGATATCGCAGAACTTTTCCTGAAAGGAAATATGATTGCCATTGAAAAGGATATTGATCCTATCAAGCTGGATCCAAAACTCATGTTTCCTCTGGGTCTTATCGTAAATGAGCTTATTACAAATAGTATGAAGTATGCCTTTAAAGGGATAGATAATGGTAGAATTTCTGTAACTCTTAAAGCAGGTAAGGAATTTGCAGTTCTTATAATCGAGGATAACGGGACTGGACCCCCGAAAGATTTTACCCCTGAAGCATCCGACGGTTTCGGACTTACTCTTGTCAGGATGCTGTCAAAACAGCTAAAAGGCTCTTTCTCAATGGATACAGAAAAAGGGACAAAGAGTCGAATTGTATTTAAAATATAATATCAGCTGATTATCCAGTTCATTAGATTATCCGCTATTGATGAACGGATATGCTGCGTAACTCCGTCAACGGTTTTAACTATATCATCCTCCATCGGAATCCTCATATCAATTTTTAACGAAGGACTACCGCATCCTACTCCGGAGGAGTATACCGTAAGCTTATATCTACTGTCATTTTTTCATTTTCAAGAGCATCCATCATTGCAGCAGCCTCCGCTGTTATGGTGAACATATCCAACTGTACTATTTTACCGTTTTCTTGGATCTCCCAATAATTGTCTTTATCTCCTTAACGGTCTGTATTTTTTACTAAAATGAGAGGACTGGTCTTAATTACTTCATATTATAGCTGTAGATCCTCTTTTTCTACAGTATTCAAACGCTTTAGCATATCTTTATAAACTTCATTATCTCTACGAATTCCAGCTTTAAGAACCAGCACACTCACTTTTTCTTTTTCTATTCTGTATATAACTCTATAAGCTGATATTTTTAATTTCCAATATCCTTTAAGATTATGCCGCAGAGGATCCCCGTATTTCTCTGGAAATGTGCTTAGCTTTTTGTATATTGTTTTTATAATAATACTCTGGTCTTTTTTGTCAATCTTTTTAAAATCAGTATCTATAACAAGTTTATGAATTTTTACTTTCCATATTTTCATACTGGTACCAGTTAGAATAGATTTTTTATATCAATGTAATCTTCTTCGTTGCTGTTACTGTAACGCTCATGAGCAATGGAGCCAAGGATTAGATCTTCTGATAGATCAAGAATATTTTGTATGTCTTCATATTGTTTGTTTGACATTAGTACAGCCTGGGGTTTATGTCTTTTTTCTATTATAACTAAACCGTCATTGGTTTTTTCAAGTATTTTATCAATTCCTGACCTTAGTTCGGATACCCCAACCAATGTGGTGTTTTCTTTTACTGTAAACATATTATCTCCTACCTCTTTCACAAATATACATAATGTCATTTAAACTGTCAATCTAAAGTCTTTTGAATTGCCAATTATATGGCATGATATTAACTTTAATGTATGTCTTTTATACAAATAAACATTTTTTTATAGGAAAACCTCAGGTCCTCTGTATTCACTTCACAGATTAACTAGCTTTTTAGTAATATTATAGTCTTTACTATTGGTAACTATTCAGCACAATCCTGTTGATAGGCCGAACTGTTAACATCTGCTGTGTCTCATTTCATCCTGTTCATCAATTTCAAAATAGTAATTCGTTACATCATAATAAACAAGAGAAGTATCACGGCCGTACAAAGTGCTTATTCTTTTATGCAGTGCAAGGAGCATCTCATCCTTATGCTCGTTAAAGAAGGAAAGGGATCTGTTTGAAATAGGGAATGGGATCATCGTATTCTTTTTCGAGCTCATCGATATACCCAATAGTTTTTATGGAATTAATAAAATTTCCTCTTATTCAGTTACAGTGAAAAAGTTAATCTGTTTTGTTATTTAGAGGGCTGCGGAGTCAGGATTTTAAAAGGGAGCTGTTTATTACCCCCCTCTTTTTCTTTTATGGCATCCAGGGATTTTTCATGATATAATAACTCTCAAGGTGATTTATGAAACTATCAGAGATTATTGAAAGCATTGACGGCATCCTGCTCAACGATACTTCGGATACAAGCACAGAATATACTTCAGCATACAGTGCTGACCTCTTGAGCGATGTTCTTGCCCTGACTAAGGGACATACACTGCTGATTACAGGAACTGTCTCCCTTCAGGTTATCAGGGTGGCAGAGATTCTCGGCATAACAGCAATTATATTTATAAGAGGGAAGATGCCGTCTCCAGAGGTAATTGAGGCCGCAAAATCAAAACTATCCATCCCCCTTGTTTTTACCAGAAAAACCATGTTTGAAACCAGCGGTATTCTCTATGCGAAGGGGATAAAACCCTGCAAAAACGTACCGGCAGATGAGGTGTAGTATGAAATTAGACATAATAGCTAATGAATTAAACTGGAAGCTTCTGACAAAAATTTCCTTAACCAAAATCGATATTGATACCGGATATTCGGGGGATCTTTTAAGTGATGTTCTTGCCAATTGCGAACCGGGATCCTTGTGGATTACCATTCAGAAACACAAAAACATCCTTGGAGTAGCGGCAGCAAAGGATATTTCTGCCGTTATTTTAGCCGGAGGGATTATTCCCGACGATGCACTCATAGAAACAGCAGAAAAACGAGACCTGGCGGTATTCACAACGGAAGAAACTGCATTTATCACCTCCGGGAAACTTTACAGACTACTGAAAAAAGATGGTGTTTAAAACCGATTTGCATATACATTCAACCCTCTCCCCCTGCGGGAGTCTTGGATCAAGTCCTCAAAAGATTGTTGCCGAGGCGGCCCGGAAAGAGCTGGATATTATTGCCGTCTCGGATCATAACAGTACCCGTAACCTTCCTGCGTTCAAAAAAGCGGCTGATGGAAAAGTAATACCGCTTTTCGGAATAGAGGTTCAAACCATTTCAGAAACCCATATACTGGTGATCTTCGATAAACTTGATGCTGCCATGAGTTTCGGTGATATAATTTTCAATAATCTTCCTGAAACTCCAAATAATCCCGAGTACTTCGGAGATCAGGTAGTAGTAGACGAAAATGAAACTATTCTTGACTTTGAAGAGCGGCTGCTGCTCCAATCCGTTAGTCTGAATGTGGAAGAAGTCTGCCTTAAAGTGCACTCCCTGGGAGGGCTGGCATTCCCCGCCCATATCGACAGAGACAGCTTCAGTATACTTTCCCAACTGGGATACATACCCGAAAACCTGCCGATTGACGGAATTGAAATATCTTCAGGCCTTTCCATCAAGGAGGCCGGGGAAAGGTTCCCCGAGTATTTCGCACGATACCCGGTGATAAGGAATTCCGATGCGCACTACATACAGGATATAGGTTCGTTTTTTACCTTTTTCGAGATGGAAGAGCCCTCTCTTTCTGAAATAAAACAGGCACTCCTGGAGAGTAACGGACGGAGGCATTATTTTGATGCCTGAGCTTTCCCTGAACATCCTTGATCTGTGTGAAAACAGTTTCTCGGCAGGGGCATCACTGGTCAGGATTTCAATCAGTAAACAGACAGCAGAGGACAAACTTTACCTTTCGATTCGGGATAACGGTAAGGGAATGGTCAAAAGTTCTTTAGAAAAGGTTTCTGATCCGCTCTATACCACAAAAGAGGGGAAAAAATGGGGTCTGGGAATTCCGTTTTTAAAACAGACAGCAGATCTTTGTGACGGATCCTTTAGCATCTCCTCTGCACCGGATTCCGGCACACAGATAAAGATTACAGCACGGTTATCACACATTGACCTGCCGCCCCTTGGAGATTTAGCCAGGACCATTGTGGTAATTATTTCCGGACACTCTACGAATGATCTTTCTCTTGTATTAAGGAGGGATTCATCCACCTATGAATTCAGTACAGAAATTATCCGCAGGGAAGTGGAAGAAGTTAGCCTCACCAACCCGGATGTACTCAAGTTTATAGAGCGAGATATCAATGACGGTCTTCGGGAATTGGGGTTTATGAAGTGAAGGAAGAGGATTGCCTGCTAAAGTTTGAAATACAGGGGGGTGAATTTCTTGATTCCGGTGAATCTTCCGTTGTAATCAAGGATTATTTAAAGAAAATAGGGATCCCCCACCCCTTTATCCGCCGGGTACTTATCGCTACCTACGAAGCAGAGATGAACGTTGTTGCCCATGCAGAACGGGGAACCCTTTGCTTTATGATTGCAGAAAAAACTGTTGTTATCAGGGTACAAGACAAGGGACCGGGTATTCCTGATGTCGACCTTGCCATGCAGAAGGGGTACTCAACGGCTACCCAGGAGGTGCGGCAGATGGGATTCGGAGCAGGAATGGGACTGCCCAACATGAAACAAAACAGTGATACCCTGATTATTAACACCGAAGTAGGGACAGGAACAGAAGTTATTATGGAGTTTACGTTATGACAGAACATTCACTTATTATCGATGAAAATAAATGCAACGGATGTACAATCTGCCTCAGAGCCTGTCCGACACAGGCATTAATTGTCCGGAAAGGAAAGGCGAAACTTATAAACGACAGATGTATTGACTGCGGAGAGTGCATTCGAGCATGCCCGGAGAAAGCGATTAAATCCAAGCGTGACAACATTGAGATAATACATGATTATACCTATAAACTCCTTGTGTATTCTCCGGTAATTCTTGCCCAGTTTAAGGATTTTCACTCCTACGAAAAAGTTCTTTACCTGTTTAAACATATGGGATTCGATGCTATGGTCGGAGTCGATACGGGAGGATACATAGCCGCTGATATAATCAGAGGATTTCTGAAAAATAAGCAAAACGATCAAAGGCCGTACATTGCCACAAACTGCCCCGCAGTATGCCGTCTTATTCAAAGTAAATATTCCGGATTAATTGAACATGTGCTTCCCATGTACAGCATATCAGACATTGCAGGTGAGTATCTTAAACATTCTTTTATCAGTAATAATAAGGTAAATCCGGAAGATGTCGGATTATTCTACATATCGCCCTGCCCTGCAAAACTGATTCCAACAAACCAGGAAAAGGGGTGCCATAATATATTTGACGGAATCTTCAGCATGGGTGATATCTATAATTTTCTTATGAACATTATGGAGAACGAAGATATACAGTTCACCAAACAGGAAATGATAACAACGAAATTTGCTCTCAGATGGAGTTCTTTTGGTGATGTTGAACATAAATTCAAGGATTTCACCACCTTGAGGATTGACGGGATACGGAATGTCATCCGTTTCCTGGACAGACTGGAAAACGGTATTATTGAAGATGTCGACTTTGTTGATATGTATGCCTGTGACAATGGATGTGTCGGAGGGGTATTTGCAAAAGAGGATCCCCATATAGCTGAATACAGAATAAAACGAATAGCTGATACTTTTCCTGAAAAGATCTCAAAAAAAATGTTTCCCTGCGATGTAGATACCTGTGATATCAAAATGAAATTCGAATACAATCCCAAAATACCGAATAAAGAAGATATGAAACTGGCAATACAAACGATAGCCGAAATTGAAGCACTCTATGAAAAACTACCCAAGCTGGACTGTGCCGCCTGTGGAAGCGCAACTTGTTACAACTTTGCCGAAGATATTGTTTTGAGAAAAGATGTAACGATAGATGACTGCCCGATTCTGAAAACCTCAGCTCCGTAGTATTTCATCCCCGAAATATTTATGAATACTCTGAACCGGAAATAGCAGGGATTGTCCAAGGGGGCAAAATGAAGTTTTATTCATGGTCCGGGCCAGTTTATCCATTTCATTCAGAATCTCTTCTTTGTTAGCAGCAGTTTCGAGAAGCTTTACCATATCACACAAACGGGCAGTACCGATCCTGCAGGGAACACACTTACCGCAGGATTCATGTTTGAAAAACATAAGAACACTTTCGAGATAATCTCTCATATTAACCGTGTTGCTTAAGACAAGTATTGCTCCGCTTCCAAGCATCCCCCCCCGGATGCGTACACTATCATAATCCAGGGGAATATCCAGCATTGATTCATCAAATACTGCACCGGAACTACCTCCAAGATGAACAGCTTTTAAACTCCTCTGTTCCTTCATGCCGCCGCCGTAACCGAATATTATCTGACGTAATGTTGTCCCCATAGGCAGTTCTACAATACCTGTATACCGTACATCCCCCAGAATCGTAAAAACCTTGGTTCCCGGACAACTTTTTGTACCAAAGGACCGGAACCAATCAGCTCCCTTCAACATGATAGGAGCAATGTTAGCGAGAGTTTCCACGTTGTTTACCACCGTGGGGAACCCTCTCAATCCACGGGTACCGGGAAATGGAGGCTTTAATCTCGGGATCCCCCTCTTCCCCTCCATGGATTCTATTAAAGAAG
>QNBL01000054.1 GCA_003641695.1 Spirochaetota bacterium | reverse complement strand
CTGAGATGAAGAAACTCAACGACCCCCTATCCGGATGGTTCAACCGTATTAAGGATGTATACTAGTAATTCCCGAGCTGTTCTGAAAGCGGGGTGAGCATCTCCAGTTTCCAGGGTTCGGTTCGGGGAGGAACAGAGCATGCAGTACTGAGAATATACCCTCCCCCGGGACCGCCTATGGAAATCCTGTTTGAGGCATGAGCAACAACTTCCTCCCTGGTTTTAAAATTAAGGAGTTCCACGGGGTTCATATTCCCCTTAACAAATACCCTGCCGTTCAGTTCCTTCAAAGCAGCTGCAAGATCCGTATTCCCCAGGGGAGGAGGATCCAGTGTATCGATTCCCATGGTTCCTGTTTCCATCATCAAATCCAGCCGGTCTCCGATCTGTCCGCAGGTATGGGTGTATACTACAGTATTCTTTTTCTTTACAGCGGCTGCCACCTTTTTTTCGTAGGGCAGCACGAACTCCTTATACATGTCCCGGGAAAGAAAGGGGCCTCCCGCAAAGGCGGAGGAAATAAGGACTGCATCGACACCATAGTCAGCAGTTGCCACTGCATGGGCAACCACTACTCCTGCAAGATAGTCTAAAACTGCATGAGCCCTGCCGGGGTTGATTAATAACCCCATAAGAGCATCTTCGTATCCCATGAGTTCAATAAAATGGGTAAAGGGAGAATAGATCTCACCGTGAACCGAAACATCGCCCCACACCTCTGCCTTCACGAGATCCAGCGTTCTAAAGAAGTAATCGGGAATCTCTCCGGGAAGAAAGGTTCCTGTCAATTCAGGGATGTTCGGCATATGATAGATATTCCAGAAATAGCCTTTGTATTTGTTTATGGAATCGAGATGATCCAGGTCTATTGTTTCAAGATCAGCTCTGTCCAGAGGGCCCCCGTTTTTAAGAAAATGCTGTGCATTGTCATCGGAAGGGATCACGGTAATCTCTCCGTTATTCCAGTGAAGAATTTTTTCATCCCGGTGTTCCTCAACTGAAACAACACCTTCAAGAATGTTTTCAGGCATTCCCCACAGATTTACCAGAATTCCGTCAAACCGGTAACGCTTCTGAAGCTGGAGAAGAGCATCGGCAAATCCTTCGCTGGTAAACCAGATTTTTTCAGAATCTATATCGGTATTTAAAAAGTAATGCCCTAAAGCAAGCTGACACATTACCGGTATGCGGTCTGCTTTCCTGCAGTCCATTGCAATTTTCATACGCTCACGGCTATTCATACTTTATCCCCGTCTGTTTTTCATAGTCCTTAAGGAAGGGAGTTAGCTTTTCAAGCTTTTCACCCCTTTCCCTCTCAAAAAAAACACCACCCTGATACAATCCGGCAAAACCTCCGGATACAATTCCCCAGGCGGCTGCCTGCTTCAATGAAAGCCTGCCCCTGCCGCTCATTTTCTGTCTGGCTAAAGAGGCATAGACTCCACCGGCAAAGTTATCACCACAGCCGGTAGTGTCTCTGGGGGTATTATTAGAAGCATTACGAATTTGATCTCGGGCCGCTTCCGATACAGGAATTTGAAAAATTCCTTCCTCCAGGAACGGTTGACCCCTGGAAAAACAAACAACATCCTCTGCCCCGTGGGTAATGATTAGCGCCTTCACCCCTTTATCAATAAAGTAATCAAGAGCATCAGTTTTGTTTTCAGTCCCTGATATTCTCAGGGCTTCTTCGTTGTCCGCAATCAGGAGGTCTATGTACCCGTATTCTTCAGAATCCACCAAAGGCCATGGCCTTCCTGGATTCTCCATCTGACTTTTGAAGTCGTATACAGTATTTACAAAGTTACAGGCTCCCGTTGTTTTCCCCCTTTTTAAAAGGTACCCTAAATCCTTGTGGAGTCCCGGGGTAAGGGCAGTACCCCCGAAGAGAAGAATATCTGCATCGAAAAATGAATCAGGAAGATCAGCTCCGTCCATCTCTCCAGCAGCACCCATGAAGTTTATAAAGCTACGCTCTCCAATTTCATCATTAAAGGAAGGATCGGAAAGCACGTCTGTAAAGGGAGTGTGCCCGCTGGTTACAGCGTAGTTCCCTATATCAATCCCGAAAAGAGGAAGTTTCTTTGCCAGATAGCTGCCGTTTACATCCTTTCCTCTGGCACCATAATAGCGTATTCGGACATCTCTATCAGACAAAACCTGAGACATATGAATGAGAGCTACAATGGAAGGCCCTCCTACATTCCTGACCGGCTTTATTTTTCCGCCGGTTATTTCGAAAATAATTTCACGGTAATCTTTTCCAAAAAACTTTTCCAGGCTCTCTGCGAAAACCAGTCCCCCGGTTATTATTCCAGCTCCCGAATTGGTTTCAGCCGAGTATTTCCTGTATGAAGAGGAATTAAAATCAACAGGATAGTACAGGTTATCAACAAGGGAACAGCCAAGTCCATTGATTCTCATTACCTAATGCATCTCCGCTTCACAGCTTCCTATCCCGCTTCGCAGGTAGTGAAAATGTACATTGGGGTGATCTGCGAGGAGAGACATCGGCACAGAAGAATCGGGGATTTTTTTCGAGATCATCAGGGCAGTCAGTCTTATTCCAAAAGGATTATCATGCCATCCGGGATGCCAGATTGAAACCTTCTCCGTTTTCCATGTTTCCACCGGTCCAACGGTAAGAGCCTGCGCCGGGATATTAGTAACGACACCGCCGCCGGAGGTTCTGGCATTCTGTATTATTGTCATGGGATGAAGATCAACAACCCTGGCACCCAGTTTTCTAAACTCTTCAGGAGAGGGGGGAGTATCCTTGTAAGGGCCCTCCCGCTTTGGCGGATCATTGAAAGCCCAATGTTTGACCTCGCCCTGCCCTCCCTGCATAACGAGGCATTTGAACGTGTCAAAGGAAGCGGTGTATTCCCCGATCGTATCTTCCTTAAGGAAATGAATATTTTCCTTCGGCATTTGCAGTTTTTTATCTATCCTTGAAAAACAGAGATCCATATCAGCTTTTGCGAAACTCAAGGGATGATCCGGACTCATGGCTTTACCGTCAACATACCATTCATCCATTCCCCAGAAGTGAGCATTTTTAAGACTGATCTCAAGATCGTTTACCATCTGTGCAACAATGGGAAGCTGTTCGGTAGGGCCAATGGGACCGCAGATTCCGGCAGGTTCACTGTCTGTAGCTCTCATCCAGGAAGTTATGTACTCCATGGCTTCCGCTGCAAACAATTCCTCTCTTGTATTGTAGATAGACACCTTGAATCCAGGCCGTGATAAGCCTGCAAGATCCACTTCGGTAAGCTTTGCAGCATCGTTTAAAATTTCATCATCGAGAGTTGTGTAGTCCCACCATCCGTGAGCTACCTTACTTTTCTTCCTCATACCATAACCCCGCTTAGATCCTCTTTAGTAACTATGAAAGGGTACCATACATTATATCTGCAGGCAAGAAATGATCTTTGATTTCGCGGGTATGATTTTTCTATCTTTTTACCCTGGCATTACCGCTGTATATGCTCCAGACCTGATCCTCGTCTGCCGGTTTTCCATAATCGGTAAGTGATGTTGCCGCAAGTGCTCCGGTGGCCCAGCCGAATTGTAACCACTTTTCAGGTTTCCAGTCTTTTAGTATTCCGTAGAGCATTCCGCCAACAAAACCGTCTCCGCCTCCTATACGGTCCAGAACACCGATCCCCCGAGGTTCTTCAACATAAAAGGCATCTCCTTCAGAAAGAACCGCCCCCCAGTAATGGGTATTTGCATTCTGAACTTCCCTCAAGGTCGTTGCAAAAACCGAAGCGCCGGGGAACGATGTTTTGGCTCTTTTTATCATCTCCTTGAATCCGGTTATCTTTGATTCCAGCCCTTTTCCTCCTGCTTCAGGTCCCTGAAGTCCCAGGGAAAGCTGAAAATCCTCTTCGTTTCCAACAAGAATATCGCTTAGAGAAGCTATCCCGGTAAATATCTTTCTTAATTCCTCTTCCCTTCCTTCCCAGAAGGAAGCTCTATAGTTCAGGTCAAAGGAGATGAGGGTACCGTACTTTTTTGCTCTCCGGGCTATCTCCAGGGTAAACTTCCCGGTTTCTTCAGAAAGGGAGCAGATTAATCCTGAAAGATGAACAATCTGTACTCCTTCTTTCCCGAAAATTCTTTCCAGATCAAAGTCTTCAGTTTTGAGATTTCTTCCCACCTCCCCGGCTCTATCGTTGTATACCCGGGGACCCCTCAATCCGAACCCGCTGTCTGCAATATTTATCTGGTGCCGTACCCCCCATGGGCCGTCTGGGCTAATTTCAGGACCTTCGTAATCCATATGCCGTCCTGCAAGATCATCTTTGATTACCTGTGCTATCGGACTTCCTTTTACAAAGGCGGTAAGTACCTTTACCGGTAATCCGAGATAGGAAACCACACTTGCAACGTTTGTTTCTGCACTGGTAGCATGCATTCTGAAGGTATCGCTGGTATGAACCGGCTGCCCGTTTAAGGGAGTCAATCGTACTCCCATACTGGTGGGAACCAGTAATGAATATCTGCAGTTCTTTTTCAAATCCAAACCCATATTGATTCTCCTTATAGTTCAATGCCGAAATAACCGGCAGCATTGTTAAAACTTATATCTTTTACCATCTTTCCCAGCAAGTCATAGTCTTCAGGGGCTTCCCCCTTCTCTACCCAGCTGCCAATCAGGTTACACAGAACCCTGCGAAAGTATTCATGCCTCGGGTATGACAGAAAACTTCTTGAATCTGTCAGCATCCCTGCAAAACGGGACAGCAGCCCCAGATTGGCCAGGGTATTCATCTGCTGCTCCATCCCCTCTTTTTGATCGTTAAACCACCATCCGGACCCAAACTGAATCTTACCGGGGATACCTCCCCCTTGAAAATTTCCAATCATGGTACCAACAAGATAATTATCCCGGGGGTTAAGAACGTAGAGTATCGTTTTCGGCAGTTCATCGGTTTTGTCCAGACTGTCAAGAAAACGGGACAGGGGAACGGCAATCTCTCCGTCTGAAATGGAATCAAATCCTGTATCCGGACCAAGGGTTTTAAACATTCTGCTGTTGTTGTTTCTAAGCGCCCCGATATGTAATTGCATGGTCCATCCGGCACGGCTGTCCATTCTTCCCAGTTCTATCAAAACAGCCGTCTTAAGCTTTTCGGCATCTTCAATTGAAATTTCTTTCCCCGAAAGAACCTTTTTAAAAGTGGATTCAATAGCAACGCCGGCAGCTTCCCGGAAAACCGGTCTTTCAAGAGCATGATCAGAAATTCTACACCCGGCATTGTGAAAGAAATCATGTCTGTTTTTAAGAGCATCGAGAAAAGATTCATAATCCGTTATATGTATCCCCGATGCTTCAGTCAGAAGCCTGATGTAGTTAGCAAATTCCCCGGAATTATCAAAATTAACCGCCTTGTCCGGTCTGAATGTGGGAAGAACTTTGATACTCAAAGTTCCGCTTTCCGCTATAACCCGGTGGTACTCAAGAGAATCTACCGGGTCGTCTGTAGTACACACAACCTTTACATTTGATTCTTTTAGAATTTTTTGAGTACTGAAATTGCCACCTGTTAATTTCTCACGGGTAGTTTCGTAGACAAAATCAGCAGTAGAGGGAGAGAGCAGCTTTTCTATCCCGAAGTACCGTTTCAGCTCCAGATGAGTCCAGTGATACAGGGGGTTCCCTATTGTATACGGGACTGTCTGCGCCCATGAGCCAAACTTCTCCCGGTCTTGAGCGTCTCCGGTTATATACCTTTCCGGAATGCCGTTGGATCTCATAGCCCGCCACTTGTAGTGATCCCCATTCAGCCAGATTTGTGTAATAGTATCATACTCCCTGTCCTCCGCAATTTCCTTCACCGGCAGATGACAGTGGTAATCAAATATAGGCATCCCCTCTGCATACTCATGGTACAGCCGCACAGCGGGACCGTTCCCAAGAAGGAAATCCTCATTCATAAATTTTTTATTCATTTTCTGCTGTTCCTTATGGCTAGATATTATCTACGAGATAACCGCCGTCCACAGGAATGGTTACTCCTGTTATAAATCCCGATGCCTTTCTTGATGCAAGAAATACAACACTGCCGTGCAGATCCTCCATAGTACCGAATCTGCCAAAAGGGGTATGATCTATAATGGCTTTCCCCCGGTCACTAAGTATCCCGTTTTCATAATCGGAATACAGAAGGTCCCTGTTCTGATGCCCAATATAAAATCCGGGAGCAATACCATTCACACGGATTCCGTGAGGGGCAAACTCCTTGGCCGCTCCCATGGTCAAATTTATTACAGCGGATTTTGCCGCACCATAGGCCCAAACACCGGAGAGGGGGATGTAGGAAGCGGAGGATGCAACATTAATTATTGAACCCCTTATCCCCTTCTCTATCCAGTACGCAGCAAATACCTGCGTGGGAATCATCAATCCTCCTATCAGATTGTTGTTGAGAATATCCTTGAAAAGCTCAAGGTCAGCATCGATAAAAGAGGACTTCCCCTTGTTGCCCCCGGCTCCGTTTATCAGCACTTCGGGAACCCCGATCTCTTTTGCCACTTTTTTCAATCCGGAAACGACCTCTTCCTTGACGGATACATCAACCTTGTATCCGGATATATTCCCGGGTCTGCCGGTTTTATCCGCAACCTTCTTTACCGAGTCCTCCACGGGAACAGTCTTTCCCCGTCCCCAGAGAACCACTTTAGCTCCTTCATTCAACAGAGCCTCTGCAAAGGCACTTCCAATTGTTCCGGTTCCTCCGGTAATGACGACTACTCTCCCGTTTAAATCAAACAAACTACTCATCTGCTCCTCCATTCATATCTGCCAGTAAAACTTCCACTCCCATTTTTTTAAAAGCCCCGGATCCGGTAAACCCTGTATCCGTTACGAGTACATCCACATCTTCCAGACGGGCAAATACCGAAAATGCTGTCTTCCCCACCTTTGAACTGTCTGCAAGAACAACCCTTCTTCCGGATGATGATAGGACCTGCTGCTTCATTTGCGCTTCCATAATATTCTGTGATGAAAAAATTCCCCGTTCCTGAATACCCGTTGCTCCTATAAAACAGGTCTCAATCTGAAAGTTCTTCAACGCTTCAATCGGTATGGGACCAAGAAAGGAACCTGCCTCTTTCCGGTAGTTTCCTCCAAGGGAAACGAGGGATATTGAAGGCTCCTCTGCAAGAACATTCATAACATCAAGGGAGTTTGTGAGTACCCTGAGAGTCATATTCCGTACCGCCTCGGCGAAATACATACAGGTAGTCCCTGTATCGATAAAAATGGTATCTCCCTCTTTTATCAGAGTCTTTGCCTTTTCTGCTATGGCTTTTTTCTCCGGAATGTTTGTACTCCTTCTTTTGCTTAAAGTACTCAGTGTCCGGCTGTCCTCCGCAAGCGAAGCTCTGCCATGGGATCTAAGGACAAACCCCATCTCTTCAAGGATTGTCAGATCCTTACGGATGGTTACCTCCGATACATTAAGACGATTCGTAAGCTCCTGAACCGAGACTGATCGTAAACGGGTAAGAATCTTCAGGATCTCTTCGTGCCTGGGAATATGTTTCATGCTTTTGTTTCCTTTCGAAATACAGAATATATCCAAAGTTTATCGTTGTCAATATTTTAGGAAAACAGTATTTGTATAAAATATGTACAACTTGACGGATTTATATTTTGTCTTTACAATTTCAATTGATTGTTTAATACATAATAAAAGGAAACTTATATGAACAATTCAAGAGGGACAGCCGTCCTGAAGGCATTTTCACCGGAAAAAGAGTATTTTATAGGTATTGATTCAGATGGATGCGCCTTTGACACAATGGAAATCAAACATAAAGAGTGCTTTTGTCCCGCTTTTATCAATCATTTTAATCTCCAGGCAGTATCAAAATATGCCAGAGAGACATGGGAGTTTGTTAACCTGTACTCAAGAACAAGAGGAACAAACAGGTTCCGAGCTTTAATGCATACCCTTGAACTGCTTGCAGAACGGGAAGAGGTATCAGATAGAGAAGTAAAGATACCGGAACTGAAAAGTTTCAAGGAATGGTTAAAAACAGAAACCAAACTTGGAAATCCTGCCCTTAAACAAGCGGCTGAAAAGTCAGGAGATCCGGAACTTAAACTCATCCTTGCCTGGTCAGAAGAGGTAAACAACACTGTGGCAAAGATAGTCAGAAATATAGCTCCCTTCCCCTTTGTAAGGGAGAGTCTGGAAAAAATACAGACAACAGCAGATGTAGTCGTTATATCCCAGTCCACCAGGGAGGCCCTGGAGCGGGAGTGGAATGAAAACAATATTACCAGGTATGTAAAACTTATTGCAGGACAGGAGATGGGTACAAAAACCGAGCACATCCACTATACCGCCGGAGGGAAATACCGCAGCGGACGGGTACTCATGATCGGAGATGCTCCAGGAGATCTGAATGCCGCAAGAAACAACAACGCATTATTTTTCCCTATTATACCGGGGAAGGAGGAAAAATCCTGGGAACGGTTCTATTCCGAAGGGATTGAAAGGTTTTTTGATAATACCTATGCCGGCAGCTACGAAAGTACTTTGATTGAAGAGTTTTTCATCAATCTTCCGGAACACCCCCCATGGAGTGCACATGCTGTATCTTGACAGAGGAGATGAAACGACTTCTCTTTCCGACAAAGAATTAAAAGAGGGGCTCTTTGAGGCGCTGGAAAAGATCACTATTACACCGGGTAAAAGGAAGGTTCTTATAATACCCCCGGATTTTACCCGGTTCCATTCAAAAGCCGGCCTGCTTACATCCTATGCATATGAATACTTTGGGGAGGCTGTATCCGATATTCTACCGGCACTGGGTACACACAATCCCATGACTGCGCATGAAATAAAGCGGATGTTCCCCGGGGTCCCCCTCTCTCTTTTCCGGGAACATAAATGGAAAAGCGACCTGGTAACCCTGGGCAGGGTTCCGAATAGTTTTATCGAGGAGCAGACCGAGGGCAAGCTCTCCTTTGACTGGCCGGCACAGGTAAACTCCCTGCTCATTAAGGGAGGCTTTGATCTTATTCTTTCCATAGGGCAGGTGGTCCCCCACGAAGTAATCGGGATGGCAAACCACAACAAGAATATTTTTGTCGGAACCGGCGGTAAAGAGGGGATACATAAGAGCCACTACATCGGAGCGGTATACGGAATGGAACGGATGATGGGAAGGGCTGATACTCCCGTACGGAGGATTCTTAACTATGCGGAGTCCCATTTCGGGGAAGAGCTGCCCATTGTATATGTCCAGACAGTTATCGGGAGGGAAAAGTCCGGGGAATTAACCCCCCGGGGGCTTTTTATAGGAGACGGCACTGAGTGTTTTGAAAAAGCCGCGGCCCTCTCTTTACAGGTTAATTTCCAGATGCTGGACACTCCCCTCGACAGGGTAGTTGTCTACCTGGACCCTGAAGAGTTTAAAAGCACCTGGCTGGGAAATAAAAGTATCTACCGTACCCGGATGGCCATTGCAGACGGAGGAGAACTGGTGGTTCTTGCTCCGGGTGTAAGAGAGTTCGGGGAAGACAGGGAGATAGACCGGCTGATCAGGAAATATGGGTACAGGGAAAGTGAGGAAACACTGAAGGCAGTGAAAGAGAACAGGGAACTGCAGGAGAGTCTGGGAGCGGCAGCCCATCTTATCCACGGAAGCAGTGAGGGCAGGTTTTCGATTACCTACTGTCCCGGCTCCTTAAGCAGAGAGGAGATCGAAGGTGTCGGTTACAGCTACGCACCCTTAGGTGATATGCTAAAAAAATACAACCCGGAAATACTACAAGAGGGTTTCAATACTTTAGACGGGGGAGAAAAAATTTTCTTTATTTCAAACCCCGCTCTGGGGTTATGGGCGTACAAAGACAGATTTAATCAATAACAGGAGACTTATTATGGGAAAAGCTGATATAGGACTTATAGGACTTGCAGTTATGGGACAGAATCTTGTCCTCAACATGAACGATCACGGCTACTCAGTGGCGGTATACAACCGGACTGCGGGAAAAACTGACAATTTTTTAAAAGGGCCTGCGGCAGGAAGAGGAACAATAACCGGAACGTACTCTCTGGAGGAACTGGTCAACAGTCTGAAAAGTCCACGCAGAATTATGCTCATGGTAAAAGCCGGTGAGGTTGTGGACAATTTTATCGATTCACTTATACCGCTTCTCGACAAGGGAGATATCATCATTGACGGCGGGAACTCCCATTTCCCGGATACCATCAGACGGACAGCATACCTGAAAAAGAAAGGGCTGCACTTTATGGGAACAGGAGTGTCAGGCGGAGAAGAGGGAGCAAGAAAGGGGCCTTCACTCATGCCGGGAGGGAGTCCTGAAGCATGGCCTCATGTAAAAAACATCTTCCAGGACATCTCTGCAAAGACTGAATCAGGGGAGGTGTGCTGCGAATGGGTGGGTGAAAATGGAGCCGGCCATTATGTAAAGATGGTACACAACGGGATAGAGTACGGTGATATGCAGCTCATAACCGAAGCATATCATCTTATGAAATCAGGAGCGGGAATGAACACCGCTGAGATGCACAAGGTTTTTGTTGAATGGAACAAAGGGCCTCTGGATTCCTACTTAATAGAAATAACAGCTGATATAATGGCTCACGAAGATACCGATGGACAGCCCCTTGTAGAGAAAATCCTGGATACCGCTGGACAGAAAGGAACCGGTAAATGGACTGCCATAAACGCCCTGGATATGGGAATCCCTGTAACACTCATCGGCGAAGCAGTGTTCTCAAGATGTCTTTCCGCATTAAAAGATGAGAGGGTTGCCGCCTCAAAAGTAATAAGGGGACCTGAGACTTCTTTTGATACCAGCAGCAAAGAGTTTATCGACGATCTGGAAAATTCTCTTCTCGCCTCAAAAATAGTATCCTATGCACAGGGTTTTATGCTGATGCGGGAAGCTGCCAAAGAATATGGCTGGAAGCTCAACTACGGAGAGATCGCCCTTATGTGGCGGGGCGGATGTATAATCAGAAGTG
>QNBL01000053.1 GCA_003641695.1 Spirochaetota bacterium | reverse complement strand
CGGCAAGATCGGGAACAGGATTAATAGTTTGTTTGTCCGGATCAATGTAGAGGTAGGATAATGATTCAGCTCTTCCCGTTATAGATACCGCATCAAATCCTGCATATTTTAACTCAGCTCCAATATGTCCGCCCACTGAACCATCGGTTATCATGCCTGTTTGAGGAGATTTTGCTGTTATGGCAAGCTTGGAAGTCGAACTGATTATGGTTCCCGCCATGAGGGAGGTTGTGAGTACAATTCTGTTGTCAGGGCCAAGGGGATCAGTATCAATATTAAAATCTTCCACGAGGATCCGCGTTCCCAACCCTTTTTGTCCCGTGTACTGTTCTGCCCACTTCCGGGGCAGGTTTCGTGTTTCTATTATGCCCTTGGTTAGATCAATGTATAACATTTTCCCAAAGAAACTACTCATTTTTTCACCTTCTTTTCTACGAGGGATAATGCACCTTTTGCACACCACTTAACACATTGCGGATCACCCCCGCAGAGGTCACAGATAACAGCCTTTCCCATTGCATCAAGAAAGAGAATGCTGGTCGGGCAATTCTCTACACATATGTTGCACCCGTCACACAAACTGCGGTCTACTTCCATCCATCTGCCATTTGATTTAATGGCCCCTGTAGGGCATACTTCTTCACATTTCCCGCACATAATACAGGTGCTGGCACCGATTTTAAGCCCTGTTTCCTCGTATTCATGACGGATTTTAATTCGTGCTTTTTCGGGATTAAAAACTTTGTCATGCCAGGCAGAACAGGCTATTTGGCACACCTTGCAGCCGGTACATTTCTTTTTATCGAATCGTAGGGGCATGAAACCTCCTTGTGTCCTTTTCTTTTTTTAATTTTAAAACCAAATATGTGATACAGCAAGAGGTAATTTTTCTGATACTCCCTCTGTTGATGAATTAACAGAGCCGTGTTAGATGTACCGGTATGAACCATGTTATACTGCAACGAATAAACCTAGTTGTTACAACCTTGACAGGAATCCTGCTGCTCCGTATCCTCATTCAATGACGGAACGTGCGGATAAACTCCAGAAAATCTACAAAGTACTGAAAGGTCTGTATCCAAAAGCCGCTACGTTTCTTGTCCACAGGAATCCATACGAACTTATGGTTGCAGTAATCCTGTCAGCCAGAACAACAGATGACCAGGTAAACAGGGTTACTCCAAAGCTTTTTAAAGACTATCCCAATCCTCCGTCCCTCATGAAAGCTGATGTCAAGAAGGTTGAGAGGATCATTTTCCCCACAGGATTTTACAAAACCAAGGCACGGAACATAATCGGTGCTGCTGCAGGAGTAGTAGAAAAGTTTGGAGGCACGGTGCCGCAGAGTATGACCGAGCTTTTAAGTCTTCCGGGGGTGGGAAGAAAGAGTGCAAATGTCATACGCGGCCATTGTTTTGACAAGCCGGCCGTTATAGTGGATACTCATTTCTCGAGAGTTGTCAGAAGACTCGGTCTGAGTGGGGAAGAAGATCCCGGCAGGATCGAAAAAGATATTGTTTCACTATGCCCGGAGGATATTCAGACAGATTTTTCAATGATGGTAAATATACATGGAAGGAGAATCTGTACAGCAAGGAAACCGGATTGCAGCCGTTGCCCTGTCAGTTCATTGTGTTCATTTTTGTGTAATGATTGAGTGCCATTTTTCGTCACTCATCGAGTTCTGCATTTTTACATTATCCAGGTACTCGGTAAGATTTTTAAACCTCAGCGCAGTGTCCGGAGAGATTATGTGTTCCAGTTTGCATGCTATTGAATCAGCCTCTGTTTTTGACAAGAGGACTGTTTTTTCGAGGAAGACAGCCAAAATCCTGTGCCGTTTAAGTATGGATTTTGCAATTTTACGTCCTTTTTCTGTAAGAATCAGGGGAGATGATTTTTCATACTCTATATAACCATTCTGTTTAAGTACCTTCAATGCACCTATAACAGACGGCATCTTAACTGATAAATTCCCCGCTATGTCCTTGATTCTTAAAGGTTCACCCTTTTTTTGAATCATATACATGGATTCCAGGTAATCTTCCATACTGGGTGAAAGATTTTCAAATTTACTCATGTAGGGAATCTACTTCATATTGAATTTTCTTTCAACTGCTGAATTTTTTCTTTGTTTGACATTGTGCAAATATTGAATATAATGGACGCAGAGTATCTTAAAAATGGAATTATCAGATAACGTAAAGAATAAATTATCCGCTCTCTCCGATGATTATAGTAATCAGCTTCCTGATCGCTACAATGAAGTTTACACAACTTACCGTTTGGCAAGAATCTCTTCATCTGCAGAGGAAGTCAATACCCTCCGTCTTGTACTGCATAAACTTGCAGGATCGGGAGCAACGTTCGGATATTCCGAGCTTTCGAATCAAGCAAAAAAGCTGGTACATTTCCTGGATCATTTCCTGCGGCGGAATGAACTCCCCGGAAAAGAAGAATGGGATTCTTTCGAATCATTGTTTCTAACCCTTAAGCAAATCTGTCTGCCTGAGAACGTTCTTGATGAGATTGAGGAACTTGAAGAGATTGAGGAAGAGGAACGGAAGATTGATGCGGTAGTCAGTAAGGATAAAAAGGAAAGGAAGGTAATAAACTATATAACCTGTGGAAACAGTGTGATTCCTGATCTTGCGGAACAGCTTGGTTACTATGGTTATACTGTGATTCAAGTCAAAAGCGTAGGGGATATAACATTAAGTCTTGAGAAAGGAAATTGTGAGATCCTTCTTCTGCATACAAACATATTAAAAGAGAATGAAAGCGAAGCTGTTGATCTCAAGTATGTTAAGGAAAAATTCAAAGACCGGATATCCATAATCTTTATAAGCGACAGCGGAGATTTTTCCCTTAGAATGGCTGCTATCCGTAACGGGGCCGATGCCTTTTTTGTAACTCCTGTTGACATGGGGAGACTGGTAGGCAAGATTGACAATCTTGCGGCCCAGGTAAATGATCCTCCCTATCATATTTTGATTATAGATGATGATCCTGAACAGATAGCTTATTATGCTCTGGTCCTGCAGCAGGCGGGGATGATAACCTCTGTTGCAACGGACCCCAAGAAGGTTTTACAGATACTTGTGGAGGCTAAACCGGAGATAATAATTATCGATTTATATATGCCTACATGCACCGGAATAGAGCTTGCCGCAATAATCCGTCAGCAGGAAGCCTTTGTTAACATTCCCATAATTTACTTCTCTGTAGAAACAGATATCGAGAAACAGTTAGAGGCCTATAAATATGGCGGTGCTGACGGGTTTATCTCAAAACCAATAAAACCGGAACATCTTCTTTCAATTATACGTACCAAAGCGGAGCGTAACAGAAGCCTGAGATTTCTGATGGAAAGGGATTCCCTGACGGGTCTTTTAAATCATTCTAACTTAAAGGAGAATCTTTCTCTGGAAATTCTCAGAGCCAAGAGAATAAAGAGTTCCCTCTGTTTTGCAATGATAGATGTAGATCATTTTAAAAATGTAAATGATACCTACGGACATCCGGTAGGGGACAGGGTCCTCAAGAGTCTGGCCAGACTCCTTCAGGACCGTTTGCGGCGGACTGATATAATTGGACGTTACGGTGGTGAAGAGTTTGGTGTAATTCTGCTGAATACAGATGGGGGAAATGCAATAAAAGTAATGAATGAGGTCAGGGAGAATTTTTCGAGGATAAAGCATAAATCTGATGGAGCGGATTTTTTTGTTACCTTTTCCTGCGGAATAGCAAGTTTCCCCGGGCGCAATAGTGCTGAAGAACTTAATTTACTTGCAGATAAAGCGCTTTACGAATCAAAAGAAAGCGGTAGAAATAAAACGACGCTTATTACTTAAGAGTAAAGAGCTATCCCAGGATGATCTCCCACATAATAGTCCAGTCCAGATTGTTAAACCATGATTGACTGCCTCTGCAAATGACTTCTATCATTTGCAGTGTGATTCCGGTCCATGCAAGGTTGCCGGTTTTAATTTTTGATGCCGCAATTTCAGTTATGGTTTTCCGGGTTTTGTGATCTGTACTTTCACAGAGAAAAAATCCGGAAAAAGGTTCGATGATGTGTCGTGGCTGTTCCTCCGCTGCCGTAATACACTTGAGAGTGTCAAAGATTTGTTCACTATTTACCCGGAAATATATCCCTTTTTCATGGATTTCCGGAGAAAGAAGCTGAAAATGGGCTGCTGGCGTAGTGATGCCTGTAAAATGTTTTTTATCCGGCGGCGAAGAATAAAATGCGACAGGGATCAAAGGATCGAAGGCAAGAGCAGATACTGCTCCTGTCTCCCGGAAGATACTGTCCCTGACAGAACGTATCCTGATGGTAATGTGTTGGGGAGCTGTTAAAGCAAGTAGATAAAAACTTTCCATAGTATCACCTTGTTATAATCTTTGTATAAGTATAGATTGTTTTATTTTTTTTGTCATGTTATCATTAAATTGAGGAGTTGATATGATTAGAAAAGTAGAGAAGATATCCAAAGAGATTGCAGATAAATTAAGTTCAATCCCTTCTGTAGATTGTATACTCCTTCAAGGTTTTGCAGAAAAGGAGATGTCAAATCCGTATTTTTTTATTAGCCTTGATGTTTACTACCGGGGAGCTCTTCCGGAAGCAGCGGAACGGCAGAGTCTTGTCGGTGATGTGGGTGCCTTTGAGTCCTCTTTTTTCAGCCAAAAAGACCGTTTTTTTATCGACAATATTCCGGTAAGAGTAGAGTATAAACACAAAGACCGGGTGGATCATATAATGCAGAACAAAGAGGGTAATATTTGGGCATTCAGAGATACCGGAACCTACATGTTCTACAGACTTAAATACGGCAGGATTATCCTTAACAAGACTTCGTGGATACACGGGGTGCAGGCTAAACTTGACGATTTCAGTGATGCCTTCTGGAAGGCTCTCCGGGATTCAGCCCTTATGACCATGGAGCATTATGTTATAGATATTAGCTCTGCGGTGATCGAACATGACGACCTTTTTTACATAACCTCGCTATCCGGGTATATTAAGGCTCTCTGCAGCTTTCTGTTTGCAGTAAACAGAAAGTTTGAGCCGTCAAAAAGGAATATTGCGGAGAAAATATTGAAACTGGAGAAACTTCCTGAAAATTTTGCAGGGAGGTTTGACAGCCTTATCAGGGAGGATGAAGATTTTTCCAGAGTAAAACGTCAGGAAGTGGCAAAGCTGCTTACAAAGAGCCTTTTATACCTATTCTAATGAAAAAATACAGAGCAATCCTGCTCCTCATTTCAATAGTTACTGTAGTACTCTCCTCCTGTTTGACGAAACTTCCCGGAGTAGTTTTTAGCGGTAATGATACAACCATTCCGGTGTTGGGGAAGAAAAGTGCTGATGGTTACACCTACAGGTTGAAAGACCCGTTCAAGGTACTGTCAAGGGGTAAATCGGTTTATCTTGTTTATATATCTTCTCAGGATGTGAAGGCGGAAATACCTGTCCCGGAAGGGGATCCCCTGCAGATAACTCTTCCCGGTGGAAACGGAGAAATGTCTCACTATCAGCTTCCTGTACAACCCGGGTTTGTCCTTTCCGGTTTAACGGTAAAAGAAGTTCCGGGAAACGGAGACAGATTTAAACTGCTATCAGCCGGGTTGGAGGGTACCTTTGACGGATACCGATTCAGGTATATGAGGGACGGAGGAAGCGGAGAGGCTCTCTTCATCCTTAATAAGGGAATGATAAGAACCGGCGAGCTCGATTTCTCGTTTAACGAATTGCTTCAGGGGCTCGATACAAGACTGAATCAGGTTCAGATCAGAGTGGTTTATGATTATTCTGCTGATAAAAACGGTGAAGCAGTTGTGATTTTGAAGGGAAAGCATGGGTATAAAGAACATTCAGTTACTCTGTTTAAAGGGGGATCGTCCCTCTATTTTTATTCCGGGGAAGAGGGATTTATTCCTGATTCGGTTGCGGTTACCGGAGAGGAGGATTCTTTAGAAGGGCTGACAATCACTTCTTTGGAGGCAAAACCATTCTCCATGCTGGTACCTGTAGACTATAATCCTATACCTGCTGATATTGGTGTTATGTTGAATTATCCCTACTCATCATGGCGCAGAAGTGATTTTGAGATTTTTTCATGGAATCTTTTTCCCGATTTTCTTCTTTTGGATTTCAAGAGTTATGCCCTGCAGGCTGCAGCCCTGAAGCGGCTTGCCTTTTTTACCGAAAAAGCGGGGTATGCCGGAACTCTTCTTGACAACAGGAAACTTGCACCCCTCCATGGATGGAATGCTCATGATTACCGTGCGGAGGATCTTGCTCTGTTTTTTAATAAAGCAGCAGCAAAGAATGTTAATCTGAACAAGGAAGAATACATCCTGTTGGATATTCTTATTTCCAATGGTATTTTGAAGCGGGAAAACGGCCTGCTCAAGCCTGTTTCCGGAGGATTTTTGGCTTACTCAAGGGAATCCTCAGACAGGCTCAGGTACTTATTTATTACCCATGAGGGGTATCACGGAGTGTATTTTTCCTCCCCTGAATACCGCCAAACTGTGCATGATGTGTGGAACAGCCTTTCAGATAAGGAAAAAGAGTTCTGGAAGATCTTTCTTGACTGGAAAAGGTACAACACAGAGGATCGGTACCTGGTAGTAAATGAGTTTCAGGCATATCTCATGCAACAGAATATAAAGAATATAGATGATTACTATAAAAAATATATCATACCAAAGCTGAAAAATTCTGTTCCCGAACTGTCTGCGGAGCTGGATTTGTTTCTTAAGGAGTATCCGGATCACTTTGTAAAGAGTGCAGGGAAGGTGGAAAAAGCTCTTTACAGGTTATATGGGATAACCTCGGGGGAATTACGTTGTGTCAGGGATTAACCTCTTTACACAATTATTGTTATTTGGTATGTTAGGCAACGATTATCGGATAACAATTAACTCAAGTGAGGAATAAGATATGGCCCGTAAATGTGAAATTTGTGGAAAAGGAACTGTTGCCGGAAACAGTGTTCCCAGAAAAGGACAGCCTAAAAAGCAGGGCGGTGCTGGTCAGCATATTGGTGTGAAATCCAAGAGAGTCTTTAAGCCCAATATTGTTAAAGTTAAAACCCGGATAAACGGTACAACCAGGACTATAAAGGTTTGTACCCGGTGTTTAAGAAGCGGAAAGGTCGTAAAAGTTTCCTGATCTTTACAGTAACAGCTGGATACCTACTTTAGGCAAACCTGAACTTAATCGAATGGGGTGAAGTTCGGGTTTTTTTTATATGGGACGGATAAATGAACAAACCTGATGTTTTTAAGTTTGATGACTCCCTTTATTATACAAAAGAGGGGCTCGAATCTATTGTTGGAGTTGTTGAGAAACAAAAGACTCCTGATTTGGTAATAGTTATTACCCAGAGTAAGGAAGTACGAGCTGATATAGAATTGCTTATAGAGCTGGCTATAGAAAGAAATGAATCGTTGTGGGCGGGGCTTGAGGCGATAAGCAGTAAACAGTACGACCTGATAAGCGGAATTCCCTCGGAAAAGATGCGGAAAGATCTGGAGTTTTCAGTCAGAGGTCATTTTAAAGAGATGGAAGAGATCCTGAAGTCTGTATGGCTGGTTCAGGATTGTTCGGGGAAGATGAAGGAACACATCCTTGGAATAGGAAGTTTGTGGACTGCCGAACTTTTAAACTCCTACTTCCTTTCTGCCGGGAAGGCCTCTTTCTGGGCTGATTCCAGGGATATATTAACCTTTATATCAGGGGAGCGGGGACTCTCTTTTGATATGGAAGCATCAAGTCAGAAACTTAATGCTCTTGTGGAAAAGAATGGAACAGCGGGTGTTTTTATTGTAACCGGAAGCAGAGGGGTTGATTCTGCTGGGCAATCAGTTTCCCTCGGCAGGCATGGAAGTGAATTGACCGCCTCTGTATACGGCAGCATGTTTTCATCCCAAAGAATTATTTTCTGGTCCAGTTGCGATGGTGTTATGAGTGCTGATCCCTCAAAGGTTCCGGGAGCGGTTGTAATCCCTACGCTATCATACGAAGAGGCAACGGAACTTGCCCATTTTGGGTCAGAGATCATTCATCCCGAAGCTATTAATCCGGCAATTCAGGCAAAGATCCCGATCTTTATCAAGAATATTAAGAATCCTGCAGGCAGTGGTACCGTTATACATTCAGAAGGTTCCGGTATAAATACTCATCCTGTAAAGGGATTTTCAATTGTCGATAACATCTCCCTTCTTAATGTGGAGGGAGCCGGGATGGTCGGAGTACCGGGGATCTCTTCACGGCTGTTCTCCTCTTTACATAAAAAAGATATTTCCGTTATCCTTATAAGTCAGGCATCAAGTGAACATTCAATCTGCTGTGCAGTTCCTGAAGATCAAGCTGAGGATGCCAGGGATGTTGCAAGAGAGACTTTTGCAGAGGAACTGGGAAACTTCCGAATAAATACCATCAATATTGAAAGAGGATGTGCCATCTTAGGGGCAGTAGGTGACAGAATGTCGGGAACTCCGGGCATTTCTGCAAAGTTTTTCGGAGCTCTTGGACAGGCCGGGGTAAATGTACGGGCAATAGCCCAGGGTGCATCGGAACGGAATATCAGTGCTGTTGTAAGATCAGAAGATGCTACCCGGGCTTTGAGGGCAGTTCATTCGGGATTTTACCTCTCAAATCAAACCTTGAGTGTCGGGGTTATTGGGCCCGGTCTCATCGGGAGTACCCTTCTTGATCAGATTGCAGGAGAATCTGCCTCTCTGCATGACAGGTTCGGGGTTGATATAAGAGTCAGAGGAATTACACGCTCAACGAAAATGCTTCTTGGGGATCCGTCCCTTGATATAGCTGATTGGCGGGAAGTTTTCGAAGAATCTACACAGAGTGCTGATCTGGATGCTTTTGTGAATCATATCGATGCAGAATATATTCCCCATAAGGTTATCATTGACTGCACCTCATCCCGGGATATTCCGGAAAGGTACCTGGAATGGATAAAACGGGGAATCCATATAATAACCCCAAACAAGAAGGCAGGGACAACTCCCATGCCGGAGTATACCGAGCTTTTTGAAGAGTCCAGGAAAAGAGGAATCCATTTCCTCTACGAAACAACTGTAGGTGCTGGACTTCCGATAATTGGAACACTTAAAGATTTAATCCGTACCGGAGACAAGATAAAGAGGATTGAAGGTGTTTTCTCCGGAACTCTGGCTTACCTGTTTTGGCGCTTTGACGGTACAGCACCTTTCAGTACCCTGGTAAAGGAGGCCAGGGATCTCGGGTTTACCGAACCTGACCCCCGGGATGATCTTTCCGGAATGGATATTGTTCGTAAGACCGTAATCCTTGCCAGGGAGGTAGGCCACTTTGTCGAGGTCGGTGATGTACCGGTAAAAAGTCTCGTCCCTGCAGGACTGGCTGATGTATCTCTGGATGATTTTCTTTCTGGAATGGATGTTATGGATGGAGATATGGACAGACTGTACCATGAGGCTGCAGAGCGGCATGAAGTGATAAAGTACACTGGAATTATAGAAGAAGACGGTAGTTGCAGTGTCCGCTTGAAAAGTTATCCCGATGATCATCCCTTTGCAGGTATATCGGGGAGTGATAACATTGTCGCCTTTACTACTGAAAGATATAATGAACAGCCTTTGATTGTCCGGGGACCCGGGGCCGGGCCGCAAGTAACTGCAGGGGGGATCTTTGCAGATCTTCTCCGTCTTGCATCATACCTTGGAGCCAGGTTGTAAACAGTATTCAGGAGAGGATTAAAATGAGATTTATCAGTACAAGGGGGGGGAGTCCTCCGGTAACAGCATCACAAGCGATTGTAAACGGGCTTGCACCGGACGGCGGACTTTACGTCCCCGAAAGATTCCCTGTGCTGGGGAAAGATCTGTTTAATCCTGATCTTCCCTATAATGAATTTGCCGCCGGGATAATCCAGCCTTTTTTCGAAGGCGATCCTCTTTATGAACAGATACCGGAGATCTGCAGATCTGCCTTTGACTTTGATGTCCCCCTTACCTGGCTTACAGAGAAGGAAGCTGTTCTGGAACTCTTTCACGGGCCGACAGCAGCATTCAAGGATTTTGGAGCCCGTTTTCTTGCCTCGGTTCTGGAAATTCTTCAGGAAAAAGCTGATAGTTTACTAACCATCCTGGTGGCAACTTCAGGAGATACCGGAAGTGCCGTTGCCTCTGCATTCCATCTGAAAAAGGGGATACAGGTTAAGGTCCTGTTTCCAAAAGGAAGGGTTTCTTTCCGTCAGGAGAAACAGCTTACCTGCTGGAATGAAAATATACAATCATACTCGGTCGAAGGGAACTTTGACGATTGTCAGCGTATGGTAAAGGAAGCCTTCCAGGATAGTGAATTGGCAAAAGAGTGGAGACTCTCCTCTGCAAACAGTATAAATCTCGGAAGGCTTTTACCGCAGATGGTTTACTACATCTATGGCGCTGCTCAGTATCATGATAAAAGGGGAGTGTATCCGTCTTATGTAATTCCCAGCGGAAATGTGGGAAACTCGGTGGGGGCCTACTGGAGCCGGGAGAGCGGAGCACCGGTAAAAATTGCTTCTTTGGCTGTAAACGAAAACAGGACAATTCCTGATTATCTTGAAAGCGGTACTTACACACCCCGTGACAGTGTTCAGACTCTGGCAAATGCCATGGATGTTGGAAATCCGAGCAACATGGAAAGGCTTCTTTATTTGTTTAAGGATTTTAAAACTTTCAAAAAGAACGTTTGTGCCTCTAGTGTTTCAGATGATGAAATAAGGGAAACCATACGATCATCGTATGGCGCATATTCTTATATCCTCTGTCCCCATACAGCAGCGGGAGAGTATGTCAGAGAAAAATTCTTTGCCGGGAAGAATACAGTAGTTGTCTCGACAGCACACCCTGCCAAGTTTGAGCAGGTAGTTGAACCGGAAATAGGCGTGCACGTTCCAGTACCTGCGTCCCTTAAGGAAATGCTCGAATCGGAGAGTTGTTTTACCGAGATAAAGACTGATTTTAATGAATTGTTTCACGATTGAAAATATTATTAAAACCGCAAAATATTTCAATAATTTAATGAAAACCTCTATTTATTTACTCTTTAGTACAATTAATTGGTTTTTTATTTGACAAAGACTT
>QNBL01000052.1 GCA_003641695.1 Spirochaetota bacterium | reverse complement strand
TCATTTTTATTCTTCTGATCTGCTTTTGAAGTATCCAGCCCGGGATAATCGTTGGAGTTCCGCACCCACTCAACGGGATCAAAGTCTACAGTCGCTTTACCTGCTCCATTCTCTCCCTTTGTAGCAGTCTGAGTACCGTTTGAGGGATAAAACCAAAGCAGTCCGGCGATAAATACCGCAGAGAGAAATAATGCAGCTGATATGATAATCCATAGTATTTTTTTCTGTTCCATCTTTCCTTCAATCTCCTAAGACCGATGCCAGCCTTGTTACTTCTGCTTCCAGTTCCGCTATGGAAGAGTTGTTCCATATAGTATAACTATCGACATCTTCCAGCCAGTATTTAGCGTCCAGTTCTTTTTGAGTGAACATACGCTTTATACTGTGAAAAACAGAATGTTTATCCCGGCTTAACGATCTTTTCAGCCGTTTTGCAAAAGAAGCTTTTACCCAAATCACCGCTCCGCAGAGTTTGTTTAATCCCATACGGTGCAGAATAGCTGCGTTTATGATGATATTGTGCCCATCCAGAACCTTGATTCTTTCTCTACACAGTATAACCATTTCGGGGTGTAGAATCCCTTCCAGTATCCTCAAGGACTTTTTACTGCTGAATACTTTTTCCCCAAGCTTTCTGCGGACTATTTCCCCGGAGGCATCGGTAATATCTTTGCCGAAGGCCGCTATAACCTCAGCCGCCTTTATCTTTAGGGCTTCATGACCAAGAAGATCTACATCGATCTCTTCCCACCCTCTGTCTATGAAGAGATTGCAGACCGTATTCTTTCCGGAACAGTATTTGCCGGTTATGCCTACAATCATCTAATGAAAATCTCCCCAGCTTTTTCCAGACTCAACCGAAACCCTCAAGGGTATATCAAGGATTACCGCATTCTCCATCTCTGTTTTTACCAGATCAAAAGTAGTATTCAGATCTGCCTCAGGAACCTCAAAGATAAGCTCATCGTGGACCTGAAGAATCATTGCTGCGGCTGTTTTTTCCGCCTTAAGCTTTTTATGTATTCTAATCATTGCAGTTTTGACGATATCTGCAGCGGAACCTTGTATGACAGTATTTACAGCAATCCTTTCCGCCCCTGCCTTTTCCGTCTTGTTATGGCTGTTTATCCCGTTTATTCGCCTTTCACGGCCCATGAGGGTGCGCACAAATCCCTTTTCCTCAGCTGCTTTTACGGTTTTGTCCATAAAGTCTCTGATCCCGACGTATCTTTCAAAGTAGGCATCAATAAAACGGGAGGCATCTTTCACCGGAAGAGAAAGTTCCCTGGCCAACCGGTAAGCCGACATACCGTACATAACTCCAAAATTTATGGTTTTGGCAATCCGCCGCTGATCTTTTGTTACTTCATCCGGTTCAACCCCAAAAATCAGTGAACCGGTAAAACTGTGAACATCAGTTCCGCTCAAAAATGCCTCCGTTAAACCTCTGTCCCCGGACAGATGAGCAAGAACAACAAGCTCTATCTGGGAATAGTCAGCACTCACGAAAACAGAACCTTCGGAAGCGGTAAAAGCCTCCCTGATTCTTCGTCCTTCACTGGAGCGGATGGGAATATTCTGTAAATTCGGATCCCTGCTGGAGAGCCGTCCCGTTGCAGTTCCGGTCTGAACCAGATTAGTGTGAAGCCTTCCGGTCTCAGGATTGACCAGGAGAGGGAGGGAATCCACATACGTCGATTTTAGTTTTGCAAGACTGCGGTGCTGCAAAACCAATGCGGGTACGATATCTTCTTTTGACAGGATCTCGAGTACCTTTATATCGGTGGAGAACCCGGTTTTTGTTTTCTTTACCGGTTTCAGCTGTCTATCCTGAAACAGGATCTCCTGCAGCTGCTTTGTAGAGTTTATATTGAATTCCTTTCCGCATTCATCATATATTTTCCTCTCGATAGAGAAAAGTTCCTCTTCAAGTTCCAGGGAGTAGGCATTGAGCTTTTCCGCCTGGATTCCTATTCCGCGGTACTCCATATCCCCCAGGATGGTAACCAAGGGCATCTCAAGATCAAAAAACAGCTTCTCCATCGATCTTTTTTTTAGTTGTTTTGCAAAATTTTCATAAAACCGGAAGGTTATATCCGCATCCTCGGCGGCGTACTCCACGGCTTCTTCAAGACCCACATCGGCAAATTTTTTATCTTTTGGAACGACGTCATGATATTTTATGGTTTTGTAGTTAAAGTTCCGCTCTGCTATGGAATCCATACTGTACGAGGGCGCTGAAGTATCAAGAAGCCATGCCGCAACAATTGTATCAAAATAAAGGTTATCAACTCTTACCCCCCATCTCTTCAGTACCTTATAGTCGTACTTGAAATTATGACCGACAAGCTTGAGCGTCCAATCCCCGGTCAATTCCTGAATATAGGGCCGTAATTTTTCAACGGTAAAATACCGCTTTCCCCCTGCAGTTAAAGGGATATACCACCCCTCTTTTGAAGCAACAGAAACAGAAAACCCTGCGGGTTCCGCTCTCAAGGCGTCAATACTGTCGGTTTCAATATCAAGAGCAAAAACTCCTCTCTCTTTTACCTTCTTTACAAGAGAAACCAATCCTTCCTCTGTAGTAACAGCTTTGTACATACCCCGTCCGCCGAAAGAAGAGGTATCTGCCGCCGCTATGCTATCAGCAGATATCCCGCTCATCTTTACAGCACTGGAAACAAGACTTTTCATACCCAGTTTCTGCATAACAGGGATAGCTGCTGCAAACCGGCCTCTTTCAATCAAAAAATCCTCGTACCCGTAATTCAACGGGATATCATATTCCAGTGTTACAAGCCTTTTACTTAAGAAAGCATCATCTTTTTTCTGCTGAAGCTTTGTACCGGCACTTTTGGGACAGTCAGATATATTGTTGTATATCTCTTCTAAAGAACCGTACCTGCCAAGAAGGTTTACAGCCGTCTTTGGTCCAATCCCCCTGACTCCCGGGATATTGTCTGAAGCATCGCCGATCAACGCAAGATAATCGATAATCTGCTCAGGATAAATTCCCAGCCGCTCTCTCACCCCTTCCGGATCAATATCAAAATAGTTTCCTTTCTCGTATTTGAGCATATGGATAGAGTTATCTATGACCTGCATCAGATCTTTATCTGAAGATACAATATAGACAGTAACATTTCTGCCTGCAATATTCCGTGCAAGGGCAGCCATAATATCATCAGCTTCATACCTGTCCCTGTTAATAACCGGAATCTTGATCGACTGAAGTATTTCCGTTAATACAGGCACCTGGGCATGTAGATCATCGGGAGCTTTATCCCTGGTTCCTTTGTACTGAGGATAGATTTCATGCCGGAAAGTGGGAACTTTAGAGTCCATAACTACAGCTACCCCGCCGGGATTTTTCTTCTCAATAAGTGAAAACAGGGTCTTCAGAAATCCAAAGACCGCGGAGATATTTTCTCCGTCGGGACTGAATATCGGACTCTTAATAAAGGCCCAGTAAGAACGGTATATTAAGCTGTAACCGTCAATCAGCAGTAGTGTTTTCTTCATCGTGTTATATCTATACGCTCCGATTTTGATACCGGATTATACAGATTATTCCGCTTATTTAATAGCTTGACAGAGCGGATTTGCCGCTCAATTTCTTCCATCGACTCCCTAAACATGCCGATATTACTGCTGCAGAGTCTCAAAAGACCTTCTTTAAGGGAGTTCAAATCTTCTTTCAAGGATACGTAATCTTCATCGAAATCATTTCCAGATGCAGAAAGGATCCTGTCCAAAGATTCGATCTCATCTTTTCTACTGCTGATATAGTCCGAATACAGTACAATTCTATCCGTATCCCTTCCCTCAAGAGCTTTTTTCTGGAAGAGGAGTGCTTTTTCGATATCCTTCAGGAGATCATGTTTTTTACTGAGAAGTCTGCCGTAATTGGCGAGCATCCACTCAGGCATACAGCTAACCGGCTATGTTTATCCCGCCCGGAGTCTGCCCTTTTACCGACGTTCTATTGATTGCCTGATGCCAGGCATCACGAAGATCAGACACAAACCCCAGCACACTCTTAAGCATGGCTACATCCTTCTTAACGTTAGCATCCATGAGCTGCCGGTTAAAGAACATATAGAGGCTGAAAAGATTCTGGGCTATCTCACCTCCCTTCTCAAAATCAAGGGAAACCATGAGCTCTGTTATCAGATCCTGTGTTTTAATTATGGCATTGCTTGCCAAATCAAACTTCTGGGGCTTTCCTTCCAATGCTTCAATGGCATAATCCAGCTGTCTTACAGCTTCATCATAGATCATAATAATCAGCCTTCCGCCGCTGGCCGTTTTAATATGAGTCTCTTTATACGCATTTAATCTGTTGACTGTACTCACCTCTTCTCCTCCGCACAGGATAATTCAAATCTATAAATAAAAGTGCTTAATTGCAAGTGCAAATTAAAATTAATCATTTTGCATGCTCCATAAGCACCGTTACAGGCACTATTGCATATCCTTTTACTATGAGACCATTTATTAAAAGATCAAGATTTTGAAAAAGATAGTCTTTTCTGCCCTTCTCAACCTCCCCGACCCTGACAGGTATGATTGATCCCGGCTTTTTCGCTTCAAGAACATCCTCGATTATATCCCTGGAGGACTTGTAAAGATTCACTCCATGACACTCCTCGTAAGGGACCCAGTCCAGAGGATCGATATCTCTACCCACATACCGGTAATCCATATCCTCAGCAGCTTTCAGGATATCGCTGTTAACAAAATAGTAGGGAGCATGCCACAGGAGGGAAAGCTCCTTTCCCGTAAGCGCGAAATAATCATCCTCATTACGCCCCAAACCTCTTTTTATGAAACCTTCGTCAATCCTGTACCTTGAATCGGTCATATTAAAGTAGGTATAGAAAAGAGAACCTATCTCATGATCCAGACCGCTCAGCTCTCTGACTGCATCGGGATTTCTCCGGATAAACTCTCCGTTCAGAAAAAATGTAGCATGAATATCATACTCTGAAAGGATCTCCAGAATCTCGGCAAGCCCTTCAACGGTATTAATACAGTTAAAAACCAGCGATACTTCCCGGCGCCGTATCCTTGATCCATGAGAAAAAATTGAGCTTTTCAGCTTCTCTTCACTCTTCGGGAAAGACTCGTAATTCTTTTCAGGAGCAGGAAACAGGGGTTTTGTCCCGTATCCTTTTATGTCCCGCAGCATAACGAGGTTCCGGTAACTTCCCAAAGTGCTTTTTTCCAGATACACCCGGAAAGACTCGGAAGTATTTCCCGATTCATTCTTCGTAACAGAGTCAGCAGGACTCCAGGATGCTTTATCGGCATTCCATATGTAGGATGTGCCGGCTACAGTTCCGTAAACAGCCCCGTCTTTGGCAAAACCATAATCCCCAATCTGGGATAGAAGAAGTACCTGTGTATCCCCGGATTCCAGATCCACCAGAGTGGTAGTGTATCCCCCGGCTACAACGAGACTCGAGGAATTGCGCCAGAGAATATGAAGAGGTCTTACAGAATTAATAACCTTTTCTCTGGTCCATGTTGCATATTCCTTCAACTCTATTCTATCGGATTTAAGTAAAGCCGCTGTTTTACCGTCAGGAGATATACTTATATCCAAAACCCCTTTATCTTCTGTTTGTTTAAAAATAAGAGCATCTTCCTGTGCAATGAGATCAATACGGTATACAGAGGGAACCATTTCCCCATTGTGCAGTTCCAAAGTTAAAACAGTAATTATGTCGGTATCAGACCAAATAACCCTTTTAACCCTGGTATTCCGGGGAAGATAGAGATAGGGAAGTGATTTTACCGTTCCAATGGATAGATAGTCATCACTCCTCAGATAGTACAGGAAGAGGTTTCTCCCTCCCTTTTCCAAAAGGATTTTCTTCCCGTCGGGGGAAATTGTAAAACGGTCAAAGTTCGGGTCAAATCCAAAGGGGATTTTGCCTACGATATCTCCAATTTCAAATATGCTCTGATACATTGATCTGGTAAAGAATTCTGCTGAAAGGATTTTATATACCCTGGATCTCTTTATATAGTACAGATCATTCCGGGAGGACCAGTTTACACTGTTTATGGAACCCTCCCCTATTGAACGGAGATTCTCGGCAATAATACCGGAGCCGGTAAGCTGATCAATTGAAAAATAACTGACCATACCATTTTTTACATAGACAAAAAATTTTGAATCCGGAGACCATTTGGCAAGCAAATCGTCAAAGGAGAATCCTGTATGTTCCGATATTACCGTTTGAGTCTTGTTCTTTACATCGAATAGAACGAGATCTGCATATGAAACGCTGCTTTGCCGGTAATACAGGAGGTACCTGCCGTCGGGAGATGATTCCACATTTCTGATTTTTCCGCTCTGGATCTCGGATCCATGTACAAAAGAGGGAAATTCATCAACGACTTTCATTGAACCCATGTTCTCATCGGTTCTGAAAATACCGAAACGGTTCTGAATCTGCAGCCGCTTTCCGTTTTCCAGCAGTACCGCCCTTTCAGGGAAGAAGGTCAGCTGGCAAAAAGATTGAGAACCCACATCTGCACTAAAAAGTGTGCGGTAGGATCCGTGGACAGGGCCTCTGGTCTCAGCAGAAAATAAAAGCTGATCGGAAGGGGAGAGATCCAGACCGCTGAATACAACATCAGCGGATACGCTGAGTGACAGAAAGGAAAAAATTATTATTAACCACCGTTTCATACCGTATCATTGTCGGCAAAACCGGGGGAAGAGTTCACAAAAAGTTTTTATAATAATTCCGCAGCCAATTCAGATAACTCACTTCTCTCCGATTTCTCCAGGAGAACATGCCCGAAAACGCGCTGCCCCCTGAAGGCCTCCACCAGATATGTCAAACCGTTGGAGTTGGAATCCAGATACGGACTGTCTATCTGATAAGGATCCCCGGTCAGGACAATCTTGGTCCCCTTTCCGGCTCTGCTGACAACAGTTTTTATCTCATTCGGGGATAGATTCTGGACCTCGTCAATTATTATGTACTGTCCCGGCAGCGATCTGCCCCTCATGTAGGTTAGAGCTTCTATGTAAATTTTATCCGTCTGTATCATTGCTCCTTTATCCTTTACTCCGGGAAACTTGTGAACAGACAGTATGTACTCCAGATTATCGAATATGGGCTGCATCCAGTGACTCAGTTTTTCCTCTTTATCTCCGGGAAGGTATCCTATATCCTTCCCAAAGGGTATAACCGGTCTGGAAACAAGGACCCTGGAGAATTTGTTGTCATGGAACACCCGGTGCAGTCCCGCAGCAAGGGCCAATAGGGTTTTACCCGTTCCTGCTTTCCCAACCAGCGTAACCAGGGATATGGAATCATCGAGAAGGATATTGAGAGCCATTTGCTGCTGCTGATTAAAAGGTTTTATACCGCAGATGCTTTCAGAAAACTCTTTTACCATATCCAGCTGTCTGGTCTCTGCATCATACCTCGACAAGATCGGGTTTTGCATTCCTTTACTTTTAAGAATCACAAACTCGTTCGGAACAAGATCCTCGTTCCAGGGAACCGTACCGACAGCTTCCAGAGAACGGCACGTCTCCCCTGATACCTGAACTTCCCTGTATCCCATGTACAGGTCTGTAATATTCACCTTCTGCTTTTCATAATCAACGGCTTTAAGCCCCAGAGACTGAGCTTTCACCCTGGCGTTTATATCCTTCGAAACAAAAAATACCCTTCTACCTTCTTTCTGAAGATCAAGAGCGGTTTGAATTATCTGATTGTCTATCTTGTCCCTCTTCAGCCCCCCGGCCATACTCCCTTTGTTGAACGAAACAGCTACCTTCAATATGGACCCGTTTTCAAGTTTCACTCCGGTATTGAGATCACCCCCCCTTGCTGCTTCGTCGATAAACCGTATTGCGTGACGTGCATTTCTTCCCCGCTCATCGCTGTAGGCCTTAAGATTGTCCAGCTCTTCAAGAACCCCCAGGGGGATGACAATCTCGTTGTCCCTGAAGGACAAAACCGCATCGGATTTATGGATAAAAACATTGGTATCGATAACAAAGGTTTTAACGTTTCCACTCATTCTGCTCACGCTCCTCTAAGGAATGAATCTGAATAGAATTCCTGCTTTTTTCTTTGGCATGATATAGAGCCATATCAGCCCGCTTAAGCACATTCTCCAAACTTTCCTTCTGTTTCCTGAATGCAACACCGCCGCTTACTGTTATCTGCAGCGTTTGATTCCCGAAGCGAATCCTCATCTTTTCAATCTTTGTCCGTACCCTTTCTGCTATTGCCACAACGGTCTGACAATTGGAAGTTACTATAAAAGAAGCAAACTCTTCACCGCCGTAGCGTACATTTATATCCTCTCCCCGGGTACATTCGGTGATAACCTCAGCAGCTTTGGATAGAACCTCATCCCCGGCAATATGACCGTACAAATCGTTTACCCGTTTAAAATGATCCAGATCAAACATTATAACTGCAAAGGCAGAAGACTCATTCCGGTCATGTATCTTCATAAGCCTGGTTACAGCTTCCTCCATGTACACCCTGGTATACAGTCCGGTCAGCCTGTCCCTTATTGCCTGTTCGTAGAATTTATTCTTTTCCATTGTCACTTTCCCTAATATTACCTCCCGTTCGACAGCAACACTTAAGGGAAGAACGATCTCATCGATAACATCAGCCAACTCTTCATCCATAGCTATCCCCTTTTCAAGCTCCAGTACTGACAGAGAGAGAACCTTTTTCGTCTCAGACGAAAAAAGGGGTATGATCAACACATTCCGGTCAAGGAGAAAAAAGTGCTGTCCGTACTTTTTCTGCCATGCTTTTTGGGTTAGACCTATCATGCTTGAATTCAGCAGAATGTCCCGAGCCCCCACCTCACCGCTGTTTTCTTTCTCTGCAAGCTTTGAAATTCTTCCATCCGGCTCTTTTATATAAAAGGATATGCACTTTAAAGGAATTAATCTTTTGATATTTTGGGTAAATGCTTCTTTTATTTCCCTAAAATCCCTTTTAGTGGTAAGGATTTCCAACGAAGTACGATGAAACCTGCTAAAATCTGAAAGTTTGTAAAGATCCGATGTTCTTCTTGCTTTGAGAAAAATTCCGCAATCCAGGTTTCTCAATTCTTCTGTAATGGGTTCAATGAGCTCCCGGGATATTATGGAACCGTGCTGGGGTGCAATCATTGTAAGGGGTAATTGCTGGAATTTTTTTATCGTGTGCCTCAGTATCTCTTTCGAGGGCATGTAATGCTCATGAAACAGCCGCATCGACTCAAAATAATCCCCGCTTTCAGCAAAGAGGGACCATCCTTCTGTAAATCCGCCGTAAAGATCACTTGAAAAAAGAACTCCGGTTTTCTTGTCAAAGGTAGTAAAAGCTCCGGCGAAATGCAGATATGGAGTAAAAACAAACTGCAGCTGCCGTCCGGGAAGATCCAATTTCCAGTCCATTTCTTCAACACAGTTCAGGGGCAGTCCAAGAGCAAGATGTTTTAAAAGCGCATTTGTTCTCCAGTGACTGAGAATAACAGCGTCTTTTCTTGTTACCAGTTCATCTATCTGTTGAAAAGAACCGGTTATATCAGGATCCTGATGGTGGGCAACAAAATACTTTATCCGGTCAAAGGGAATGATCTCTTCTATCTTTTCCAGTGTTTTGTCAAACGTCAGTTTTGAACCGGGGTCGATGAGAACAGACTGATCACCGGCCTCTATTAAATATACATGGCACTGAAGGGGATCATCCAGAAGGTAATGACCGACCCACCATACGGACTCTGCAAGTCTAACAGCATGATTATAATCCAGTTCCTTATCTACTGTACCGTCCAACGGGACCTTCCTTTTTAAAAGAGTCTATAAAATATATTTTCTCCTGTCAAATTTAATGGATATTTTGCAGTTAATCAATTCAGGCTGTCCTGTAGCCTCAAAAAAATAATTGATTAACACCGCCAGACAAGATAGAATTCTGATGACTGATTTTCTGGGTAAGAGAGTATGGCAGGAACACAGTCCTTTTACGTATTGTTGATCCTGATTTTGAAACACCGGTTGCATCGGATTATGTGCTTTCATCTGCATTCCATTTATGCTTTTTTGGATGGCCGTTGCGGTAACCCTGGCGTATACAATCGCAGGGATTGTCTCTTTTTTGCTTATAGCAACAAGAAGTATTACTTTTGAACTGCATATGTTTTCAGTGTCCTTAAAGCCATATAGCGGGCCGCCAATGCCTTGAAAAGATTATTCTGTGACTGACTATACTGGATCACAGTTTCTTCCAGCTCTAATGAGGAATATTCTCCCTGAGTGTACTGGAAACGGGCCTCTTCCAGAAGCTCTTTTGCCTGTTCCATTTCTGTTTCTGCAATGCTGCAGTTTATATCACTGTTTTCAGCAGACACCATTGCCTGCTGCAGGCTGAGCTGTTCAGAATTTCTGATCTGTGTCTTCTCCCTGCGGTTTATTTCAAGCGCTGCCTTACGTTCTTCCTGTTTCTCTTTATTCCAGCTGTCGTATCCAAAGCTTACCGATGCTGTAATGGAGGTTTCCGGATACATGGTATTTGGAGAGATAGAAAGTGCTCCTCCTATCAGCAGCTGGGGATCAAAAAGCCATGTATTTTTATAGACAGTCTCGCTCTTTTCAGCTTCGATCTGTGCATTAATGACAGCATACCTGCCGGTTACGGAATATTCTGCAGATTTTAATTCAGTTTCGAGACCGCTTATACAGGTATACAGTGAATCCATCTCCACTGAAAGAATGGTTGAATTTTGAGGATCAATGCCTAAATTTAAATATAATGTTTTTTCCAGATCCAGCAGAGAATTTTTTGCCGTGATCACGTCAGCCCTGGACTCAGACCATGCAGTAAACGCACTACGTACATCATCGAGAACAGACTCCCCCTTTTCATACCGGATCTTTTCATCGTTGTATGCATCTTCCTTAAGGGCCGCGGTCCTGCCAAGGATGTCAAGATCTGTTTTGGCTGCTGACCAGTCGAGGTACGATTTGATGGATGCTTTTGCAATTGTTTCGGCTGTTTCTTTTGCAGCTGCACGTTTCTGCTCATAATCCAGTCTGGACGTTTTCACTTTTACAGAATGGCTCAAGAGATTAAAATTAAAACCCACAGTTCCTTTCATATCCTGATCCAGAGATGCAGAAATACTGATCTGCTCAAACAGGGGAAGGTCTGCAGCTGTTCTCCATTGAAAATTATTTTCACTTCCATAGGTGCTGCTCAGAGAT
>QNBL01000051.1 GCA_003641695.1 Spirochaetota bacterium | reverse complement strand
AGACATACCATTAATTGAAGCCTGTGTTCTGTTTATTACCTTTATCTTTGTAACTTCGACACTTCTTACCGATCTGATGTATTCTTTTCTAAATCCGAAGATCAGGTTCAGCAAGGGGGAGCAATGAGAAATATACTGACTCTTCTAAAGAAAAATCCCATGGCTGTTCTGGGACTGTTTATCTTCTTTATATGGATAATGGCATCAGTTTTCGGGCCCAGTCTTCTCAGATTCACCTATACAGAAATGGATATGGATCACCAGATGACCTCCCCGGGGGAGTTCGGTCATCTTCTCGGGACAGATTCTCTCGGTAGAGACATTTTTGCCAGAATAGTCTACGGAAGCAGATCAATATTAACTATTGCTCTTATGACAAGCCTGTTTTCTTCGTTTACCGGAATAATAATAGGGTTTTCCGCCGGTTACTTTGGAGGGAAGGTTGATCAAATATTTCTGCGAATTATGGATATTGTGATGGCTATTCCCCCACTTGTTCTGTCGATGGTAGTTCTTGGTATTCTGGGGGGCTCTTCAATTTTTAGTCTTACTCTGATTGTATCCATAGCCTATACACCGGCAATGGCCAGAGTTGCCAGAGGAGCTCTTCTTTCCTGTAAAGGCAATGAGTATGTAGAGGCTGCACGAATACGGGGAGAATCAGACTTCTATATAATGTTTGTGGAAATTCTTCCAAATACAATCGGTCCGGTTATTGTCGAGATAACTGCCAGATTTGCCTATTCAATCATGTTGATTGCCTCTTTGGGATTTCTAGGTGTAGGGCTGCAGCCCCCAACTCCGGACTGGGGAATGATGGTTATAGAGAACAAATCGATAATAAGAGTTGCTCCCTGGGCGGTACTTTATCCATCATTGGCAATTGCCTCACTCGTTATAGCCATATCATTGATTTCTGATTTTGTAAGCAAGGTACTCATTCATGAAAACTAAAATACTTGACATAAAAAACCTGGATGTCAATTATGAAACCCTTGCGGGGGATGTTGTGGCTCTTAAAGAGGTGAATCTCTCTGTGAGGGAAAAAGAATCTCTGGGAATAATAGGCGAATCCGGATGCGGAAAGTCAACTCTGGCTTATACCATTATGGACTATCTCCCCTCCAATGGAAGCAAATTTGGAGAAATCAACTTCAAAGGAGAAAACCTTCTCAAAAAGAGCCAGCGGGAAATGGAAAAAGTACGGGGAAACAAAATTGCCATGGTTCATCAGAATCCCTATTCCTCTTTGAATCCATCCCTTACCATTGGAGCCCAACTGGATGAGGTTACTGTTTTCCATCGTGGTTTTACCGCACGGCAGGCAAGAAAAGCAAGCCTTAAGGCTATGGAAGATCTCTATATGGGAGATCCTGAAGGAGTTGCAAAACGGTATCCCCACCAGATAAGTGGAGGCATGCAGCAACGTATCTGCATTGCGATGGCTCTGCTCTGCCGTCCTGATCTGCTAATCCTGGACGAGCCTACCACTGCCCTGGATGTTACAACAGAAATTGTAATTCTTGATATTGTAAGAGAGCTGAAAGAAAAATACGATATGTCAATGATATATATTTCTCATGATATCGGGATTATAAACAAAGTCTCAGACCGGATTTCCGTCATGTACCGGGGCGAGGTTGTGGAAACGGGTCCCCGGAGTTCCATCTTTCAACATCCTGAGCACCCCTATACCAGGGCACTAATCAATTGTATGCCCAGATCGGGAATAGTGAAAGAGGAAGCAAGGCTCAATACCATTACAGGTTATGTTCGACGGAGAAGCACCTCTGAAACAGGCTGTCCTTTTGCCGAAAGATGTGAAAAAAAGAATGCGGTTTGTGAGTCCGAGTATGGCATGAAAAGAAGAGCAAAAGATCATTTTTCAGCTTGTGGAAGGGCTTATGCAGATGATATTGCTGATAAAAAACTGGAATCTTTGAAAATAAAGACAAACGGCGAATCCTCTGATAAAAAGCTGTTGGAGATAAAAGATCTTTTTAAATACTACGGGGGTCCTTTTAAAAAGGTCAGGGCCCTGGATGGTATAAGTGTCACTCTTAACAGGAACAGCGTGCTGGGGGTTGTAGGAGAGTCGGGCTGTGGAAAGAGTACCATGGGAATGACAGTCAGCGGACTCTTGAAACCGACAAAGGGAAGGATCCTTTTTAACGGAAGCGATATCTCAGTATCCTATAAACGGAGATCACCGGAGACCCTCAGAGAAATTCAGCTTATTTTTCAGAATCCGGGAAGAAGCCTGAACCCTTCTTTTACCCTGGAACAGATAATTGGAAGACCTATGAAAAAACTTCTGGGCATTAAATCCAGAAGTGAGAGAAGAAAAAGAATAATAGAGATTCTAAAGAAGGTTGATCTTGGAGAGGAGTATCTGAACAGAAAAGCAACCCAGCTCAGCGGAGGAGAGATGCAGAGAGCAGCAGTCGCCAGAGCTTTTTCCACCTCTCCTGAACTTCTCATTTGTGATGAACCCACATCAGCATTGGATGTATCCGTACAGGCTTCTGTATTAAATCTTCTTGGTCAGCTTCAACAAGAGTCAGGGGCTTCCTACATCTTTATTTCCCACGATCTGAATGTGATCAATTATATAAGTGATTATATTTTGGTGATGTACCTGGGACGAATATGCGAGTATGGCACAAAGGATGAGGTGATGCACACTCCCGGCCATCCCTACACAGCTGCTCTACTTTCAGCAGTACCGGATGTCGATCCTTCCCTGGAAAAGGAGGTCATCAGACTGGAAGGTTCACCACCTGATCCAACTGTAAAGATTAAAGGTTGCCCTTTTGCTGGAAGGTGTTACAGGAAAGTGGGTAGTATCTGTGATACAGAATTCCCTCCCTTAAGGAAATATTCTGAAGCTCATTTTGCCTATTGTCACCGTGAATAAACGTACAACCTTTTTAAAGCTCCTGATTTCCATGAATTGCAGTATCCAGAATCTTATCAGATCTTTTTACATTTCCCGGTAATAATAAAGGCATTACCTAAAGCAGAAAGAAGTTTATCCATGACTTTCCCTTTTAAAAGAAACTCGTCATTTTTACTATGGTCAACTCCCGAAAGGACAAGAGCATTCCCGATTTTATCTTTGAATACGTAAATTGATATTTGGAACCTCACCAACAGAACCTGCCTGAAAACCTGTCCATTAACTGTAAAATGAATATCCACAAATGTAAATCCTTAAAATTCATCTAAAACAGAGTATCCATAGTGATCCTCTTCATACACATGGAATCCACAAAAATAACTATAAGCAATGCTAATCTTTCAGGAAATACGGAGTTTCTTAATGAGTATTTTATCCCGGATCTGACGAACATCAGAGGGCAGGTGGAAGTAACTTTGGGTCCGATGAATGTAACAGTACCGCAGGACATGACTTCAATGCTGTTGGCTGACTAGCCTTGTTATAAATTTCTCTTCCCAAATCCTTGATTCTACACTTGTAATACCATAGAATTCATATATTACTGTTAGAAGAGGTAAAAGAATGGGTGTAAAGAAGAAGAAAGGAAAATTATTTATCAAGTCCATGGTTTTAAATTTAATCATACCGCTGTTATTGTTCGGGGCTGTTATATTTTTTGTAGCTTCAACGTACTACAGGGTAATGTACAACCAGCAGATACAGAAACAGAGGTACATTGGAGAGCAGCTGAGTGAATCGATTAATTCCATCCTCATGGAGAAACGGCAGATTCTTGAAGATTGTTCCAGGCTTCCTTCAGTTATCACCCTGGCAGAAAATGCTCCCGATACTCTGGATTGGGCGGAACTTGCGAAATATGACAACTACAACAAAATAAAGGCAGCGCTTACCGGTCTTATGAAAGAAGGCGATATTGATCTTCTGTACTTCAGCAGCAGCAACAGTCCGGCAATATTTGCCGACAGTGAACCGGCCCTTCCTTCAGACTACGATGCCCGCAAACGCCCCTGGTATACTGGAGCAGTTAAAACCAAGGACTTTTTTGTAACCGATCCGTACCAGACGGCTGATCAGGAAGCTGCTCATCAAATAGCAATCAGCTTCTCATACCCCATATTCAATGACAGCGGCAGTATAATCGGTGTTGCTGCAATGGATTATCCCATGAGCACAATATATGGTTTTCTTGCCGATATGATGAAGAAGTATAATATTGCCATAAACCTGTATTCCCGCAGTACAAAGGAGATTCTCTGGTCGGTGAAAACCGAAGGGAAGATAGTTCCTGTGGCTCAAATGGCCAAAAACATCGGCTACAGCGAAGAAGGAACTGCTGCTCTGGTTACGAACCTTGTAACACAGGAATCATATACTTTCAACGGAAACACCATCAATGGTCAGCAGCTTATGGTATCAGTACCGGTAAAGGGGACTTCATGGGGTCTCTTGATAGGAAAACCCTCCGCATACGTTCAGAAAAAAGTAATGGAAACCATATTCCAGCCAGCAATTCTTACCTCCTTTGCACTCTTTATCCTTGTTCTCATCATCAGCTTTATTCTCACAGTAAAAACGATTATAAAACCGCTGAACCAGGCATCCGACAATCTCGGAGAGCTTGCAAACAAGGATGCCGATCTCACCATGCATATGGAGGTCAAAACAAACGATGATATCGGGAGACTTGCTGACAATTTTAACGCCTTTATTAATAAACTTAAGGTTCTGATACTTGCTATTCGGGACGCTGTTGTCAAAGCAGATGAAAACAAGGACAGTATTGTTGCCTCCTCCGAGGAAACATCATCCGCTACCCATCAGATGAGTGCAAATATTTCATCCATGCTGAAACAGATGAATAACCTCGACAGCAATATAGTCTCCAATGTTGCGGCAGTTGAGGAGGTATCTTCCAATATTAAAAACTTTGATGCCCAGATCATCAAGCAAACAGAGATGGTGGAACAGTCCACCTCAGCAATTACAGAAATGATGGCTTCCTTGAATTCTGTAGCAAAGATCACAGAGACAAAGAAAGTTTCTACCCTGGGACTTAAAGATATTGCTGCAGACGGATTAGCAAAGATGGATGAAACGAGTAATGCCTTTAAGGATGTTGCCTCGAAAGTAGATGAGATCAGGGAAATGGCGGAAACAATTGACGGTATAGCATCCCAGACAAATCTCCTGTCAATGAATGCAGCGATAGAGGCCGCACATGCCGGGGACGCAGGAAAAGGGTTTGCTGTAGTAGCAGATGAGATCCGCAAACTGGCCGATTCATCTTCCCAGTCGGCAGTGCGGATTACCCAGTCAATCAATAATATAGTAGAGAGTGTCAATATTACAGATGGCAATGTAAAAGAAACAGCATCGGCATTTGAGAAAATAAATACCGAGATAGCGGATACTGTTAATGCCTTTGCAGAAATAGAATCCAGTGTTATGGAGCTTAATTCAGGAGGACAGCAGATTCTTGAAGCTTCCCAGGCTATTGAGAATACTTCTCTCTCAATACGGGACGGATCGGGGGAAATAAGGACAGGAATAGACTCAATGCTCTCCGCTTTTGAACACATAAAGGAGATCTCACGGGTTCTTTCCAGCGGAATGGACGAAAACAATACCGGCGTTCAGGAGATAGTTCAGGCGATGCAGCTTATTGTTGAACAGTCTGATGAACTCAGCACTGTCCTGAATGAGCTCAGGAACAATGTTTACCGGTTCAAGGTTTAATCTGTTTCCGAACAGGAAAAGGATAACCGCAGCTGTTTTATTTATACTTTTGCTTTCTGCAGTTTCCTTTTCTGATACGCTGCTCTCAGGAGCAAGGATACATCCTGATTCTTTCTGGATACAGGCATCCCTCTGGCCGGATTCTTTATCTGCGGAACAGGTAATTGAATCTTCCCTTGCAGCATCAGGTCTGTCTGCGGATAGAGCTATTGGATACAAAACAAGGTATAAAGAACTGGCTGCATCACTAAAAGCCAAAGACGGGGATTCTCTTCTTCAATTGCTCCACTCCCGGGTTTACCTATGTTCCTCCGGAGAATTACTCAAACAGAAGGATCCTGACAGACAAAGAGGCAGTCGGCCTGATTATTCAAAACAGAATGGCAGAATTACAAAAAAGAAGTTTACACCGGGATGTCGTAGGCCTTTCCATAGACAGGTGGATTTTTGACGGCAGTACGGTGTCTTTCAGGGATATGAGGGATGCTTTTAGAAATTATACCGCAGATTTAAACAGTAAAACCCGGTTTAAAGAAGCCTACTATTTTATTATGCAGATTTACGCTCTGTACGGTCAGGAGATGGTTAATCATGATCTGGTGTTTTCCATGGCCCATAACTACATTGTTGATCTGCTGAATGGGAATAATTTCAATGCAGCAAACAGATTCCTCTCGCAAGAGACACATAACCTTACAGAGCAGGAGAGTAAGAATCTGATTAAATTGGTTACTGAGGGGGAGATCAGCTTTGCCCTTACCGGAGGATGAACAAAGTATACATACCATTTCATTACTTACAAAACAGATGCACTACAACTGGGAGGTCGGGGTACACAATGCTTTTGTGAATTATTATAATAAAAAAGAAATTGACCTCGCCCGGGAAATACTGGAAGAGGCTCTGGCAAGAGATCCCGGGAGCAGTATGCTCAAGCAGGACCTAAGCCGTCTTGACAGATAAGGGAGGAACGATGAAAAAATTACGTTTGGGAGTAGTTCAGTTAAATACAAGAGACACTATTGAAACGTCTTTTGCTGATATAGAAAGATTTGTTAAAGGATGTGCCACCGATGGTGCCTCCCTTGTTCTCCTTCCTGAACTTTCCACCTATCTTTCAGAAAAGAAGGTTCTCTCCGTAGCCCAGACTATGGATGGAGAAATAATCAGCAGATTCAGGGATATGGCAAAAAAGTTCGGTATATTTCTGAACAACGGGAGTTTTGTTGAAAAATCAGATAACGGAAAAGCTTATAACACATCGGTTCTCATTAATCCACAAGGGGAGATTGAAGCCTATTACCGGAAGATCCATCTTTTTGACATTGATCTGCCCGGAGGACTCTCATACCGGGAATCGGACAGATACAACAGGGGCAGCTCTGTGGTGGTAAGCAGCACAGAAATTGGAGACTTCGGATTCTCAATTTGTTATGACCTCCGGTTTCCCGAACTCTACAGGAGCCTTACTGAAAAGGGTGCAAAACTCATATTCATACCTGCGGCTTTTACCCTGCACACCGGTAAAGATCATTGGGAGCCGCTTCTACGGGCCAGGGCTATTGAAAATCAGGTATACATTGCCGCAGCGGATCAGATAGGAAAACATCCCGACAACAAATCATGCTATGGCAACAGCATGATTATTGATCCCTGGGGAAAGGTAATCGCACGGTCCCCGGACAAAGTTGGATACATTACGGCAGAAGTGGACTGGGATTACCTTGAGGAAATCCGAAGGAAAATACCATGCCTCAATAAGAATTATAGCTGAGAATTGAATCCAGTTCCCTGCGGTGTTTAACCGTTTTATTTCCCGGTTCAGGATACCCAAGGGTAATGAGCAGCGGAATACTCCTGCCCTTTGGAACATTCAGATATTTCTTGACCTTTTTCTCATTGAACCAGCCCAGAATGCAAGTCCCCAGATTATCTTCAGCAGCCTGGAGGCAGAAATGTTCCGCCGCCATCCCGATATCCATAAGGTAGTACGGTTTCTTTTTGACATACCCTCCTGCCGCTGCACTGGTGTTTGAAGGTTCCGATACAAGGGCAACAATTACAGGAACCTGCGTAACAAATTTGTTCATTTTGGTTAGAGGCAGAAAGGTTGCCTCCGCAAGCTTTTTTACCTTCTCCGGTTCATCAACTACCACAAAATGCCAGGGCTGGGAATTACAGGCGGAAGGGGCAAGCCTGGCGGCTTCAACTGCCCGCTCTATAAGAGAGCGGTTCACGGGTTTATCAAGATACTTACGTGCACTGTACCTTTTTTCAGCAAGTTTAAGAAAAGGCAGTACTTCTATCGTGTTTTCCATTCCATTCTTCCTCTGTTGTACAAAATTTCAACCATTTTTTCATCCAGCATGTAGGCGAGGTATGCCCTGATTGTACTTAAAAGGAGTACGTATTGATTCCCGTTAAGCTCCAGTCCATAATGTATACAAAGATGCTCAAGGAGTTCTTCAGCTGTCACCGGCTTAGTACATATATTGCTGATTTGCCCGATAATCTCCAGTATTTTTGCAACGTTTGCATCGGCCATTTCGGTTATGTTGCTGACTGGATCACCGTGGGAGGGGACAAATTGAACAGCTTCCCGCTCTTTGAGCATCGAAAGTGTTTCGAGGTGTCTGCAGATATCGTACAGGTAAAAGATATGATACTTGTTAACTATTTCTTCAGGAATCAGTGCATCAGCTGTGAATAGAATACTGTCAGGGGTTTGAACGCCTATCATCTGTAAAAAATGCCCCGGAAGGGAAAGTGCCTCAAGAGGGGTATCCGGAACTGGACCGCTGTCCGGAATGATATCGGTTACCTTTGAAGGGGCAGCAAGCAGAAATTTGTTCTGAAGTCTCTTGTGGGGATATCCCCCATTCAGAAAAGAGGGTTCAAAGAAAGGGTGATTTATAAACGGGGTTTCGAGGTCCGTTGCTGCAATTCTACACTCTGTTCGTTTCTGAATAAACGCATTCCCGCCGATATGATCCGCGTTGGAGTGGGTATTGATTATCAGTTTTATCTCCCACTTCTGCTGCTTTACAAACTTCATGACCTGTCTTCCGGCTTCCTTATCCGAACCGCTGTCAATCAGGATTACATCACCATTTTCCTCATAGACCCCGATATTGGATCTGGCGGCAAAATAATATGTATGGTTTGACAGTTGTATAAGCTTAAAATCTCCCATCAATTTCCCTCTCCCTGCCTTTTTTTAAAAACAGCAAAGGTCTCGAAATGTCTCGTCCCCGGGAAAAGGTCTATCATACTGATTTCTTTCAGTTCATAGGTATCTTTTATCTTTTGAGCATCCCGCTTAAGGGTTTCAGGATTGCAGCTGACATAAAAAATATTTTCAGGAGCAAAAGTTTCTGCCCAATCTCCGAACAATTTCACCCCCTTTCTGGGGGGATCGAAAACCAAAAGATCTGCTGGAGAATTGTATCTCCGCTTTGTGTATGAATGGAGGTTGTTGATACTGCTTTTGCGGATCAGATCATGGGTATAGAATGCGGTAGAGGGATTTTCGCCTGTTTGAGTCATTCTCATTTTCACTTTGTCTGCTATAAGCACCCGGGCATTTTTAAAACTACGTGTCAGATTGCCGTTACCTCCGTAGATATCCAGAACCAGCGGATTATTCCCCCTGAATACATAGTTGTTGTATGCCTTGTTTACCAGATCGATAAGGACACTGTTCATCTCTCTGTTTACCTGAAGAAAACCGCCTGATGCATAGGGTTTGTTGACCGATACTGCAGGGCTTTTATCTTCGTATTTCTGGTAGACCTCTATTGTTCCTTTTACAGGGCTTCCTTCGGGGATACAGCTCTTCCAGCTTTCTGCATCGTATAACTCTTTTACTTTGGCCGTAACCGCTTCCTCCGGGAGAAGGCATTTTTCGGCATTTATTAAAGATATACTGAGTTTACTGATAAATCCCAGGCTCCCTGCTTCAAGATCATAGTGGAGCTGTATCCTGTTCCGGTATCGAAACCGCTTTGATGCAGTGAATACGGAGATTACTCCTTCGTAAAACACACCGAAAAGACGTTCCAGATAGCTCTTTTTCAAATTGATCTCTTCCGGATACTCCATGTGCAGATAATGGCATCCGGTACACCTGTCAAAGTGGGGACATTCGGGTGTAATTCTTAGAGGAGATTCCTTTGTTAAACTCTCCACCGCAGCAAAGCGAACCCCCTTGGCTTCTCTGTATACGGCAGCCGTTCCCTCTTCCCCCGGGAGAGTTTTATCGATGAAGGTAACCGGTTTCCCCCGGTACACTCCCTGTCCCAGCCCGTCTATGTTTTCTATGTTGAAATTAATTATTTTTTTATTCATAGCTGTAGTGTATCGAATAGAAAAACTTTTTTAAAGGAGATAAATGGATGGTAACTATTCAGCACAATTCGGAAAAAACTGCGTAAAGTTCTGGACTCCCACAGAATAAAATGCTACAATTTTGTTCATGGAAGTGGGTCGAAAAATTCAAGGTCGAACAGTAACAGATAAAGATATCAAAACAATTCAGTCGATCATTAAATCCAATCCAACCTGGCATCGCACACGTATTTCTCAGGAACTATGTCAATTATGGAACTGGAGAAATGATACAGGAAAACTGAAAGATATCGCCGCCAGGGCAATGCTCCGAAAGCTGGACAAAGAGAATCTTATCGATCTCCCTGCCCCGGTGCGTTCTGCAAACAACACATATAGGTATCAATCCAAACAGGAAGAACCGAAATATCAGCCAATAAAGGAAAGACTGTCAGTAATCCAGCCGATTCGGATTACACAGGTAAAGACGCAGGAACAGGCCAGGTTTTTCAGAGCACTATTATCTCACTTTCACTATCTTGGATACAGTGGCCCTGTTGGTGAAAATCTTCAGTATCTTGTCTATGATTGCGATGATCGCATACTTGGGTGTTTATTATTTGGCGCACCTGCATGGAGTGTGGCATGTAGAGATCGCTATATTGGATGGGATGAATCAAACCGTAGGAAAGGTCTTTCCCGGATTGCCAATAATATGAGGTTTCTAATATTACCTGAAGTAAAAGTACCTCATTTAGCAAGCCATCTTTTAGGGAAAATCAGTCGACGAGTTTCAGTGGATTGGAAGGACAAGTATGGACATCCTATTGCTCTACTGGAAACTTATGTTGAGAATAATCGATTCCGTGGGACGTGCTACAAAGCTGCGAATTGGGTTAAGGCAGGAGAAACAACCGGTCGCACTCGCAACCATAGAACAGGTAAACCTAAAGTACCGATCAAATCTGTTTGGCTCTACCCCTTAAGACCCCTCTATCACACACTTACATCAGGTGGGCTGCAATCGTGAAGACCCAACAAATTGATGTGAGTGCAACAATCGAGGAGGCAACAAATCTTCTTGAAAATGAGACGAACATCACACCCGCATTCAGGAGTGTTTTCAAATTACTGATCATGCTTGTGAAAATTCTTGCTGACAAGAATTCCCTTAACAGCAGGAACAGCAGCAAGCCACCCTCAAGTGATCCGAATCGTGAGAAAAAGAAAAAGGTTAATGGGAAGAAAAAACAAGGCGGACAAAAAGGCCACACAGGGAAAACGCTCTGCCGCGTTGATGATCCCGATGAGGTAGAGGAGATAAAAATAGACCGCCGAACATTACCTAAGGGGCAGTATAAAGATGCGGGATATGAAGCACGACAGGTCTTT
>QNBL01000050.1 GCA_003641695.1 Spirochaetota bacterium | reverse complement strand
TAGGATATTTTGAACCACAGATCCCTCACCTTTTTATAATCATTCATTATGATTCCGGGACCGTTTATGGAGCCGACTGAGGTACCGTAAACCCCGCTAATTTTAATATTGAGGTCCGTCAATGCTTTCCAAACCCCGATCTCATACGCCCCCCTGGCACCACCGCCCGAAAGAACAAGAGCAGCCCCGTCGCCAATAAGGGACTGAGTAAATGCAGAAGATGAAATAAATACTATAAGTATGACAAATATTTTTTTTAGCATATACCCGTATAATTTACCATTTGTAACAGTTTTTCAAGTGAATACACTACTGACCCTGACATTAAACAACAGCGTAAATTTGTTAAAAAGCATTATTTATGATAGCATGTAAATATGTCCGGAGTTCAACAGAGACCTGAAGTATCAGTTATCATCCCTGCATACAATAGATTCGAACTGTTGAAGGAAGCTGTTTCAACCGTTATGCGGCAGAGTTTCAATAATTTTGAACTTATTGTTGTTGATGACGGATCATCGGACATGACTCCTACTATAAGCTTGTACTACAAAGATGATCCAAGGTTCAGGTATTTCAGAATAGAGCATAACGGCATGCCCGGATATGTCCGGAATATTGGCGTGCATAAAGCCGCTGCTCCCTATATAGCCTTTCTGGATTCAGACGATCTCTGGATGAGGGACAAACTGAAAAAACAGATGCAGTTTTTGCAAGCCAGCCCCGGGATACCAATCGTCCATTCACGGGAGCGGTGGATTCGAAACGGCGAAGAAGTAAGCCAAAAAAAACAGAAGCATAAACGTTCGGGGATGATCTTTGACGATGCACTGATAAAATGCATTATTGGCCCTTCTACCGTTATACTTGAAAAAGAGCTCTTTGATAAAGCCGGGGGGTTCAGAGAAGATCTTGAAGTAGCAGAAGATTATGAACTGTGGCTTAAGATTACAGATACCACTGAAGTCGGTTATATAGATGAACCGCTTATTACCAAACGGGCAGGTCACGGAGAACAGCTATCCGAAAAGTATGGACATATTGAAATTTTCAGAATAACAGCACTTATGAACCTGGTTGAAGAAGGTTTCTTTACCGACGAACATCAGAAAGCAGCCCGGAAAGAACTTTCCAGAAAATGCCGAATTTATGCTGCCGGATGCAGGAAACGGGAACGCTATAACGAAGCCCTGGAGTACGAAGAACTCTCCCGGCAATTTGCGTAACTCCGTTCCTTTACAGTAAATATTCTGTGAAGTATACTGTCCCCATGGCAGAAGACAATAAAATCATATACTCCATGGTTGGGGTAAGCAAGAAACACGGTAATAAAGTAATTCTTAAAGACATATACCTTTCCTATTTCTACGGAGCAAAGATTGGCGTTCTGGGTCTCAATGGAGCTGGAAAGAGTACCCTTTTGAAAATCCTGGCAGGAGCGGATACTAATTTTACCGGAGAGACCGTTCTTTCAGAAGGGTTTACAGTCGGGTATCTCGAACAGGAGCCCCGGCTCGATCCGGATAAGACGGTTCGTCAAATCGTTGAAGAGGGTGTTAAAGAAATCGTCTCTCTTATGACAGAATATGACAGGATAAACGAAAAGTTTGCAGAACCCATGAGCGATGAGGAAATGAACAAACTTCTGGAAAGGCAGGGGGTGGTCCAGGACAGGCTGGAAAACCTTGACGGGTGGGAACTTGATTCCCGCCTGGAACTTGCCATGGATGCCCTTCGTTGTCCACCGGAAGATATGAAAATAAAAAATCTTTCCGGAGGAGAGGTGCGCCGTGTTGCTCTTTCCCGGCTGCTGCTTCAAAAACCCGACATACTGCTTCTTGATGAGCCGACAAACCACCTTGATGCCGAATCCGTTGCCTGGCTGGAACATCACCTGAAACAGTACGAGGGAACGGTTATTGCTGTTACCCACGACAGGTACTTTCTGGACAACGTAGCAGGGTGGATTCTGGAACTTGATCGAGGCGAGGGTATCCCCTGGAAAGGCAACTATTCATCCTGGCTGGAACAGAAAGAAAAACGGCTGGAAAACGAGGAAAAACAGGAAAGTTCCCGCCGGAAAACCCTGCAAAGGGAGCTTGAGTGGATACATATGAGTCCCAGGGGGAGGCATGCAAAGAGCCGGGCCAGGATAAAATCCTACGAAAGTCTGTTAAGCAATGATACCGCAGAGCAGGCAAAAAAATTACAGCTCTATATTCCCTCCGGTCCAAGACTCGGCGATATCGTTATCAGAACGGAGAATGTTAAAAAGTCTTTCGATGAAAAAATACTTTACGAGAATCTTTCATTCGATATACCCCCCGGAGCTATAGTGGGTATCATCGGACCCAATGGAGCAGGGAAGACAACTCTTTTCAAAATGGTTACCGGTCAGGAACAGCCTGACAGTGGTAAGATAACTGTCGGAGAAACGGTCAAACTTACCTACGTAGACCAGATCCGGGAGAAGCTCGATCCTGATAAAACTGTCTGGGAGATGATCTCAGGCGGGCATGATATTATCCGGTTGGGTAAACGGGAGATGAACAGCAGAGCATTTGTGTCCCAGTTTAACTTTAACGGAACCGATCAGCAGAAAAAGGTGGGGGTTCTTTCCGGAGGGGAACGGAACAGGGTAAATCTTGCCATGATGCTTAAAGAGGAAGCTAACGTTCTGCTTCTGGACGAACCCACCAACGATCTCGATGTCAATACGATACGGGCTCTTGAAGAGGGGCTTGAAAGCTTTGCAGGATGTGCTGTGGTTATCTCCCACGACAGATGGTTTCTTGACAGGGTTGCAACTCACATCCTTTCCTTTGAAGGGGAAAGCGAAGCTTTCTGGTTTGAAGGAAACTGGAGCGAATATGAGGAAGACCGGCGGCGCAGACTTGGGGATGCAGCCATTCAGCCGCACCGGATAAAATACAGAAAATTAACCAGAGACTGATAAAATAATCTCACTTCTCAGAGACCTCTTGCAGGCTGGTTCCTGCCATGCTACTATATCTCAATTTTCAAAACACCGTTTCAAATATCGCAACTGGAGGAAACATGATAAAAGTCAGATGGCTGGGCAGAGGCGGCCAGGGTGGATTCACTGCATCACGGCTTCTTGGGAAAGCTGCGTCACTTTTCGAAGGGAAATACGCCATGGCATTCCCCTCATTTGGTCCGGAGAGGCGGGGCGCTCCGGTACTGGCTTTTACGAGAATAGATGATAAAAAAATTACAGATCGAAGCGAATTTGATTCTGCGGATTACCTTGTTATTATGGATGAATCGCTGCTGGATGAATCGGCCATGACAAGCCTTTCCAGTGAGGGGAAAGTCATCCTGAACAGTGCTGCCCCCCAGCGGTACAGCTCCCTTGCAGGCAGCCGCCGGATAATTGCTCTGGATGCAACCACTGTTGCACTTGAAATTATTAACCGCCCCATCACCAACACCGCTATGTTCGGGGCACTGGTTGCCGCTTCAAATATTGTAACTCTGAATTCGGCTCTCAGCAGTATCGAAGCGGAAATGAAACCGGCAATTGCTGCTAAAAACAAGGATATCGTAAAAAAAGCTTATGATCTGGTAAAGGAGATGATCGATGGATAAACCGGAACTGAAAAATTTTACCAAACCGGAATCAATAAAGGATTATCCTGTCGGCCCATCTTTTAGCGGCGGCCATCTTGTTTCGGTAAATTCCGGCTGGAGAACATTCAAACCCGTTGTTGCTCTTGATACCTGTACCGGCTGTTACCGGTGTTACCTCGTCTGTCCCGATGGAGTTATAGTCAAGACTGAGGCAGGTAAAGTGGCTGTGGACTACGATTTCTGTAAAGGCTGCGGTGTATGTGCTCATGAATGTCCTTTTGATGCTATCGAAATGGTCAAGGAGGATCTCCAAAAATGATGCATAACCATAAAAATGAAAGTGTATTTGTATCCGGTGACGAAGCGGTAGCTCTGGGGGTTAGGCTTTCAAGACCCCATGTCATCTCCGCATACCCCATCACTCCCCAGACAATTGTAGTGGAACGTTTATCCGAAATGGTAGAGGACGGATCCCTTGTTGCCAGATATATTCACGTTGAGTCTGAGCATTCCGCAATGTCGGCTGCAATGGGAGCAAGTTCAGTTGGAGCACGGGCATTTACTGCAACGTCTTCCCAGGGACTGCTCTATATGGCCGAAGGTTTACACTACGCCAGCGGCGGGAGAATGCCTATTGTTATGATGAATGCAAACAGATCACTGGCTCTTCCCTGGAGTATATTTGGTGATCACCGTGATTCCATGTCAATGCTTGACTCCGGATGGATCCAGGTTTACGTCGAAGATGCTCAGGAAGCTCTGGATATGACGATTCAGGCATACCGGATAGCTGAAGATTCTTCAGTATTGACCCCTCTCATGATAAACCTCGACGGATTTATCCTTACCCACACCTACGAACTGGTGGAAGTTCCCCCGCAGGAAGAGGTCGATTCTTATCTTCCCCCTTTCTCTACTCCAAACAAGATGAGCCTTGAAGATCCAAAGAGTATGGGATTCAGCACAAGTCCTGCGGATAATATGGAGTTCAAGTATCAACAGCACAAAGCAATGATGGACTCCAGGGAAGTTATTAAGCAGGCTGATAAAGAATACGCTGAAATTTTCGGCCGATCATACAATGGATTAATTGACTGTTACCAATGTGATAATGCTGAATATATCCTTGTGACTGCCGGGAGTGTTACCGGTACTGCAAGAGTGGCTGTGGATTCTATGAGATCAAAAGGGATCAAAGCAGGTGTCCTTAGAATCCGGTTTATGCGCCCCTTCCCCGAACAGGAGGTACGAAATACTCTTGCCGGAGCTGCTTCCTACGGCGTTCTCGACAAAGACATCTCCTTCGGTTATGAAGGCACCATGTTCACAAACGTAAATTCCGCTCTCAGCGGAACAGCTCATATACCACGGGGCATAAATTTCATAGGCGGATTAGGAGGAAGGGATATCAGTGTACAGGATATAGAGGAAATGTTTGAAGCACTGAGGCTGTGTCCTGCTCATGATTATACTGAATACAGAAAAAACAGAATCCGTTTTGTAAATATGGGAGTAAGTATTCATGAATAACAAACGCATAACTGTCAAGAACATGACTGACAAAGAATATTTCTTTGGACATAAGGCATGTGCAGGCTGCGGAGGCAGCCTTGCGGTCAGGCTTGCTTTAAAGGTATTCGGAGATCGGACTTTTGCAGCACTTCCTGCCGGCTGTATGTCTGCCGTTGGCTTTATTTACCCTCAAATGGCCTTTCTAAACAATGCCATAATATCAACCTTTCCCGGAACAGGTTCCATGCTCTCCGGAATGCGGGCAGGTCTTGATGCTCTGGGAATCAAGGATACACATGTTGTGGGATTTGCCGGAGACGGAGGTACTGCAGATATTGGTCTTCAGGCTCTTTCCGGTGCAATCGACAGAGAGGAAAAGATAATTTATATATGCTATGACAACGAAGCATACATGAATACAGGTGTTCAAAAGAGCAGCCTTACCCCGTACGGTGCACGGACGACGACCTCCCCTGCGGGGGAAAATTTACCCGGATCGGTAATGCATAAAAAGAATCTCTTTGAGATCGTTGCAGCTCACGATATAGCCTATGCTGCAACCGCAAGCGTTGGTTATCCGCAGGACTACCTTAATAAACTTTCAAAAGCAGCATTGGTAGAGGGCACTTCCTACATCCATATCTACGCTACCTGTCCCACGGGCTGGGGAACTCCCACTGAGACTTCCGTTTCTCTTGCTAAAGAAGCGGTTGACTCAGGCCTTTGGTACCTTGCGGAGTATGAAAATGGAGAGTTTACCCTTAATAGAAGACCCAAAGAGTTTTTTCCGGTTAAGGAACATCTGCTTAAGCAGGGGCGTTTCAAACATCTTAAAGATTCCGATATCAGGATAATTGAAGAAGCACGGGATAAAAAATGGAAACGGATGCTGGAGCATTGGAAGTAAAAAGAACCCCTGAGAATTCATGATTTCGCCTTCCCGGCATTGCCCTGAAAAGGGAAATAGGGCAGAATACAAATCATGGAACAATATGACTGCATCATCACCGGCTCCGGACCGGCGGGTCTTGGAGCTGCATTTTACCTCGTTGAGAAAAACCCGGGTTTGAAAATCCTTATCCTGGAGAGAGGAAAAACCAGTTCCGGGGGATTGAGAAACGATTGCAAGATGAACTTTACCTATCCTATCGGTTTTCCTGCTGAAAACTGGGACAGCAAAGAGGCTGAATACTACCTTAAAATGGTAATCGAAAAGCTCAAACCGGAGATTCTGGAAAAGAAAAACCTTGAAACCTACCAGAGAAGATCTGCCCGCCTGGGAGTGGATCTTATAAATATCAGGCAGACTCATCTGGGAACTGACGGAGGTCTTCTCCTTATTAAAAAACTGACCGCAGAGCTGGAGGGACTTGGAGTTGAAATTTCGCTGGGTGAAGAGATGCTGGAGCTGGATCACTCAAGAAATGTTGTCATTACTGATAAAAGAACACTAAAATACCGGGCTCTGCTCATCGCCCCGGGAAGACAGGGTTTCAAATTTATTCAGAATATCATGGATAGCATGGGGGTAGTATATGTTGACCATACGGTTGATATTGGAATACGGGTTGAAACCCGGGTAGAGCACTATCCGATTGTTAAGGATTACTATGACCCTAAATTCATGTTCCCGGAACGGGTACGGACATTCTGTACCAACAGCGGTAATGCCCATGTCGTACAGGAAAGATACAAAACAGTTCATGACGAAGTTTATTATTCCGTAAACGGACATGCGTACTCAACAAAAAGGCAGCCTAACGGGCTGGCAAACTTTGCTATGCTGAAAACGGTCAGATTTACCGAGCCTCTTGCCAGCGGGCAGCAGTTCGCTGTCAATCTCGGGCTGCAGGCAATGCTGATGGGGGGAGGAAGGCCTCTTATGCAGAGGGTAGGAGACTTCAGAATGGGAAAACGCTCAAAGGAAAAGAGCTTCAACGATGATCTGTTTGATTTTTCTCCCTCCCTTTCAAGCAGCTGTCCGGGAGATATAAGCCTGGCAATGCCCTCCAAAATCCTCCGGTATATATGGAAATCAATGAAGATGCTGGATACAATTGTTCCCGGTGTACTTCACCCGAGTACCATCATGTACTACCCCGAGATAAAGCTTTACGCCAACAAGCCTGAGTTTCTTGACAGGCACTTCAGAGTCAGGGGAAGTGTATTCTTCGCCGGAGACGGCGCAGGAACCAGCAGGGGAATTACTGCAGCCTGGGCCAGCGGAATCAGGGCTGCTGAAGGAATGCTGAAGATCACATCCAATGATAAAACTACAAGTGTTAATACCATAACCAGGAGTTAATAATGCTTTTTAAGAAGCGGAATCCCTGTATTAAATAAAAAAATGGAATATCCACTATTCCCCACTCCTCATTTTTTTAAAAACGTTTTCTACCACCCCAAGAAACCGCTTTTCCCCTATTCCATTGCAGATACTTTGTGAGACGAGTTGTCTGATCTTTTCTTCCAGAATAGTTTCGTACCCGGTTTTCCTGTCCGCAAACACTTTACTGCTTATTCTAACCCCTTTGCTTCGATTAATGATGATAATCCCCTCTTCTTTAAGTTTGTTGTATGCCTTCGAAACAGTATGCATATTAATACCAAGTTCCGATGCAAGATTTCGTACTGAGGGCAGGGGATCATCAGGCTGCAGATATCCCCTGGCAATTCCGTAGCGGATTTGGTTTGCCAGCTGTGTATAGAGGGCTTCCTCACTGTTTACATCAATCTGCAATAACACCTTGACAGCTCCTTGTTGTTCTATGTATAATATAACAGCTATAACAGTAAGGGTCAACAATGCAATTTTCTTAACGGAAGGTAGTGTATGAAACGGTATACAGCTCCGATAGTGGCAGCAATAGGTGCTGGAGTAATTATTGCTGTTTTCGGAGGATTCTATTTTATGATTTTTAAAGCTATTCCCGGTGCTTCATGCATGCGTTTACTTATAGCGGGAATAGTACTTGCGGCTTTAGGGGTACTCGTGGCAGTACTTATTCAGCGGATAAAAGAAATAAAAGAAGGAGAGGAAGATGATCTTGGTAAATACTGATTACATTTCAGGGAAAGAACTGGAAACCCTTGGACTGGTTAAGGGTGCTGTTATTCAGTCAAAGAATATCGGGAAAGATATAATGGCAGGGTTTAAAACAATTGTCGGGGGCGAGCTGAAGGGATATTCCGAAATGATAAACGAAGCCCGCGCAAAAGCTACGAAACGGATGGTGGAAGAAGCTGAAAAGCTTGGAGGTGATGGTGTTGTAAACGTCCGTTATGCTTCTTCTGCAGTAATGCAGGGTGCAGCAGAAGTGATGGTGTACGGTACTGCAGTAAAGTTTCGGTAAGATTTCATTCCAAGAGGCATAAGAAAGTATGAGAAGAAAGGATAAGGAACGACAAAACAAAGCGGCAATAGAAAAGATTCTTAATGAGGCAAAAGTCTGCCGTTTGGGATTGTTTGACGGAGTAAAGCCGTATATTGTTCCCATGAACTATGGATACAAAGCAGGTATCCTGTATTTCCATTCTGCCAGGGAAGGGAGGAAGGTTGAAATCCTCAAAAAAAATCCTGTTGTATGCTTTGAGATTGATATCCCCGGCAGTGTTGTCTCTTCAGAAGAAGCCTGCAGCTGGTCTATAAACTACCGGTCTGTTATGGGAGAGGGAACGGCAGCATTTGTAAGTGATGAAAATAAAAAAGAAGAAGCCCTGCGCTGTATAATGGACCATTATTCCGGTAAAACGGAGTGGAGTTTCAGTTCTGAAATGCTTAAAAAAACTCTTGTTTTTGCGGTAAAAGCTGAAAATATTACCGTAAAAGAATCGGAAACGTAGTATTATGGGTACAACGTTAGTCTTTGCGGAGTAAAGATGACAGAGATAACCGGCATTACCAACAAACTCCTGACCGTCAATGTTTCGCAGAAGAGCTGGGAAGTAAAAAGAATTGCTGAGAGTAACCGTAAGACCTATCTCGGGGGGAAGGGGCTGGGACTCAAAATCTATTACGATACCTTCCGTGATCGACTTGCCGGCATTGATCCTCTGGGAGAAGAGAATCCGCTTATCTTTATGGCGGGTGTTTTCACCGGAACTGGTGCTGTCTGCTCCGCCCGGTTTGCAGGAATAACAAAATCCCCCCAGACAGGTATCATGATAACGTCCTCATGCGGCGGCCCCTTCGGCGGAGCACTCAGGACAGCAGGGTATGACGGCCTTTTTATTTCAGGGAAATCAGAATCACCACTATACATTGAGATAACCTCCGATAATGTTATCTTCCATGATGCTGAAAAAATCTGGGGTTTAGATACGGAAGAAACCCAAAAAGTACTGGGGCTTTCAAGGAAGGACGGAGAACTGGTTATCGGTCCAGCCGGAGAAAACGGTGTTTTATACGCTAATATAAAATCCGGACACCGGTTCTTAGGCAGAGGGGGAATGGGTGCTGTAATGGGATCCAAAAACCTTAAAGCTGTAGTCGTACGGGGCCGGACATACAAAGTAAGACCGGCTAATAAAAAGCTGTTTAATAAAGTAAGAAACAGAGCCTCCCGATTCATTGCAAAAAATGAGTTCTCAGATAAATACAGAAGCTTTGGTACTGCTTTCAACGTACTTCCCGGAATAAAGGCCGGTTATGTCCCGGTAACAAATTTCAAATACCGTACCGATGACCGGTTCAAACTCCTTTCCGGTGAGGCAATGGCTGAAAAGTACGGAACAACCAGCAGTTCCTGTATTCCCTGCTCAATCCAGTGCGGCCATAAGGGGACCTTTCCGGACGGAACGGTTAAACAGATTCCCGAGTACGAGACAACAGGTCTGTGGGGACCGAACATCGATAATTATGACCCTGATAAAATAGGCGAGTGGAACCTTCTCATGAACCGTTTTGGGCTGGATACAATATCTACAGGGGGAACGGTAAGCTGGGCGATGGAAGCCGGGGAACAGGGAATTCGGAAAACGGAATTGAGATTTGGCAAAACCGACAACATTTCTAAAATTATTGAGGACATCGCTTACCGCCGGGGAGAGGGAGCAGAACTTGCCCTTGGTTCAAGAAACCTAAGCAGCAGATACGGTGGCAAGGATTTTGCAATTCAGATAAAGGGTCTTGAGATGGCGGCATACGACCCCCGGGGAGCCTGGGGGCAGGGGCTTAGCTATGCTGTAGCGAACAGGGGTGCATGCCATTTAAGTGCGTTCCCTTTAGCAATGGAAGTTTTATTCGGGTTTCTCAATCCTTACACAACAAAAGCAAAAGCATTCTGGGTAGACTTTTTTGAAAACTTCTACGCTGCACTAAATTCATTGCAGACCTGCCAATTCACTTCTTTTGCCTATCTTCTGGAACCTTTTCCTGTACATATTTTTCCCGACTTTTTACTGAAACTTGCCATGCAGTATTTCCCCGCTATAGCGGTCCGGTTTTTAAACTTCGGAGTGCTGAATCAAACCTGGGAATCAATAACAGGGATAAAACTGTCCCAAAAAGATTTCTTACGGGCTGGCAGAAGAATTCACCTCCTCGAACGGTACATGAATACAGAAATGGGAATATCCAGAAAAGACGACACCCTTCCCGGGCGGTTTTTAACCGAAGCGGATACAAACCATCCGGTTAAAAAAGCAGTAAACCTGAAGCCCATGCTGAAGACGTATTATAAACGTAAAGGCTATGATGAACATGGCCGCCCCGGGAAGAAAGAACTTGCTTCCCAGGGTATTGACGTTGCTTACTGTGATAGAAAAGAGTGAAAAATAATAATGGAAGGTCTTTTTGAAGTAGATAGATACTGTCCAGCGGGAAATAAAAACATAAAAATTAGATTTGCGGCTTTCTGTCAACAGCTTCAAAATCTATCCCTTTTTTGCACATAGAAAGGGATATGATAGGATTACGTAATCCTTTAATTCGCGCATCAAGTGCCGAAGTACAGGTCTCCAAAATCACCGAGTCCCGGAATAATGTAGGCTTTTTCGTTTAACTCCGGATCAACATACCCGGTAATTATCATTGCTTTGGGGGCACACTTCTGAAAGGTTTCAATCCCTTTAGGTACAGAAATCAGATTAACAAAAATGATCTTTTCTTCAGGAACTCCATGGTTTTTAAGTACCTCAATAGCCTTGCATACCGAACCTCCGGTCGCAAGCATGGGATCGAGAAGCAACACATGCCTGCCGGATATATCCTCGGGAAGCTTGGCGTAAAAAAGAGTAGGGAGTGCTGTTTCTTCATCCCTTTGAATAAGAATTTTGCCTATTCGTATGGCCCGGCAAACCTCACGGACCGCTTTTTCCATGGATTCACCGGCTCT
>QNBL01000049.1 GCA_003641695.1 Spirochaetota bacterium | reverse complement strand
TTCCGGATACCACGGACAAGGTCGTTGTCGCGTACGTAAACCTGATGGAGTTTATGGAAATCGGCTGATGGGATTTTGCCTTTGATCCGGTGTGGGATACCTATCCCGAGATGGAAGTCGCTGATCTCAGGCAGAAGAGCGCTGATGTGCTCAGGGCAGTATCTGACTACGCTAAGGATACCTATGGTGATTCGGTGGGACGGTTCAGGGAACGTTGACGGATTCACTTAGGCACCGGGGAAATGTTTCAATGGTCATCAGAGAGTTCATAGAAAAATATCTATGCTGGGATCTTTACTTCCATGACGCCTGAGGGACAACAGAGCCGATGATCCGGTGCTGATTTATTCGTCTGAATCTGATACAGTATTCCTGATAAAGGGTTTTTCTAAAAAATTTTGAGCAATAAAGAGGAGCTATAACATGACACTATCAGAATATTACAGCTGGTTTAGAAGAGACTGGGCAAAAGCGGGATTTCTTGTATCGATATTCCTCACTATTTTCCTCTTTGTATTCGTGAAGGCGAGTGATTTTATTATATTTCTTATTCTGCTGCAGACACCTCTCTATATGCTTCATGAAACCGAGGAATATATTTTCCCCGGCGGCTTCGGACAGTTTTTTAATAAAGACATTTTTAGAATAGATAAGGAAAATGAACCGATTGATGAAAGATTCATTTTCTTTGTCAACGTCATCCTTATCTGGATATCTTTGCCGCTCTTTGGGCTATTATCTGTACGAAATTATAATTTTGGTCTGTGGATTCCTTACTTCTCTTTTTTTGCAGGTGTTGCACATATTGCTTTGGCAATAAAATCACGGAAAAAATATAATCCGGGGTTGGTAGTAAGTCTGCTGCTTAACATACCTGTTGGAGCATGGGTTGTATACTATTTCTACCGGCACAGCATAATAGATTCGCTTCTTTTTAATGTACATTGTGCAATAGGGCTTGGAGTAAATCTTGTTCTTCCGGTTGCAGGTACAATCCTTTTCAAGACTTATATGAGAAAACAGATTTCATAACTGTAACGATATGCAGCAACATAGCATAGCTTGAACACCCGATGGAGTCTCTTACTCAGGATAATCAGCTATCCATTCTTCTGCCTCGGTTATGTTGTTGAAAATGGAAACCAGGATACCGTTTTCCCTGGACAGGTGACTTGATATTTTAAAAAGGTTGTAGACAACATCGCCTTTTACCACGAGAGCGACTTTTCCATTGAATGATTGTTTCATGATATAATGAGCTTCTTTCAAAACACAAAGAGAACTTGATTTAATAACAGAGATTCTTGGCGGTTCCCGGATACTTCTAGGTATTTCTTACGAAATTCAAGATTGTTAAGGATTTCCTAACGGATAAGCACAGACTCTTTCTTAGTCTACTACGGGTAATAGAGGAAGTTTTCCCCCGGGTGAAAGAGCCGCAGGCAGTGACAGGGAGAAAGGCTTATGCATTAAGATAACTGTCAGAGAAAACTCTGTAACCAGGAAAAAATTGATTGGAATCAATGAAACCAAAAAAGAGGGATCGTCCTGGGAAAGGAGAAGTCGTTCATTGTATAAACGTAGAACTGACGACAAATGACTACGAGAAAGTTTTGGTATACTGTTTTGAAGAAATAAGCAAATTAAAAGTGTAAACAAACAAATATTTCTCAAAAGACCAGTGGTAAAATGCAGTATCACCTGTAAATAACGTGTGTTACACGTTTTGGTAGATATTTCATATTTTCTTGGAGGAAAAAATGAAGAAGATTCTTATTATTGTTACGCTTATTGTTATTTTAAGTGTAATGTCCATGCCGCTTTTTGCCAATGGCCAAAAAGATGGCGGAGCTGAAAAAAGCAAGGTTACCTTCTGGCTTGCTGACTACGAAGGTATCGATCATGACTTTGTAGGCAAAATAGCAGATGCCTTTGAAGCAGCGTATCCTCAGTATGATATGGACCTGGTTATTGTAGACTGGAATGCAATGCATGACAAGCTGACTACTGCACTGGCTGCCGGTACCCCTCCCGATGCTTCGATCATCGGAACAAGATGGCTTTTAGAGTTTATGGACCTTGATGCAGTTGTAGCACCTGCAAAGTATGTCTCCCAGTCAACCTTTGACAACATTGCTCCCGGTGCTATGGAAGCAAAAGTAAACGGTACTCTGATGGGTATTCCTTTCGCAGCCGGTTCCAGGTTCATGGCAATTAATACTTCACTGACTGATAAAGTTCCCCAGACCATGGAAGAACTTGAAAAGTATGCAATTGAGGCAACGAAGAACGGAAAATATGGACTTATCATGCCTGGTGGAAAGCATACCGAGCTAACAGATTTTGTATACTATTTCTATGCAGCCGGTGGTGAATTCTTTGATAAAGACGGAAAGTGTATTGTAAACTCAGCTGCCGGAGTTAAAGCTCTTGAGTTCATGCTGAAACTTGCAAATGAAGATAAGGTGGTTCAGGATGGATATCTTTCCCAGGACAGAAAACAGGCTCAGCCGATATTCTTTGGAGGCAAAGCTGCTTACGTTATGATTGGTGCATGGGCTGATACTGAATACAACAAGATGAATGCAGACTGGAAGATCAAATATGCCCAGATCCCGCCTTTTGCAGGGAATAAGCCTGCTCCTCTTATTGTAACAGACTCCATTGCTCTGTACAAAGATGGAAAGAACCTTGAAGGAATCGGCAAGTTTATCGACTTCATGTACAAGGATGAGTGGAAAGCACCCCTCGACAAGCAGATGGGATTTCCCCCCGTTACAATCAGTGCTTCAAAACGGCCTGAATTCCAGACTCCAATGTATGCAGCTATGGCCGAAGCCAATCTGAATGCAAAAGGATGGCCTCTGGTAACCGGCTGGGCAGAAGCTTCCAGTATTATTATCGATGCAAATCAGAAGGCATTCCTTGGTCAGATGAGCCCAAAAGAAGCTCTTGACTGGGCAGCTGCAGAGGTTGATAAAGCCAGAGCTGAATAAGCACCTTTGTATTGTATTGATTTTAAGGGGGAGAGGGTCAGCTTCTCCCCCTCTTTTTAGAAAAATTATGGAGTGTTATTATGGGAGATACTGTTCTTGCTGCACGAAAGAGAAGACTGGGAGGGGAGGCCAGACTTGCTTACGCTCTTCTCTTTCCTGCAGTTTTTTTAATGGTCATATTCATGGTTTATCCGATCATCTACGTATTTATTATTTCACTTTTTAAAACAGATAAGCTTGCCCGTATAAAGAACTTTGCGGGTCTTGGTATTTATGCATCTTTGCTGTCTTCAAAGGATACGTGGGTGGTTATAGGACGTTCTTTGCTTTGGACTTTTACATCGGTCGCTACCAAGACCCTTTTTGGAGTTATTATTGCTCTTGTTTTAAATGTTAAGTACCGGGGCCGCAAGATCGCAAGACTCCTGTTTATTATTCCCTGGGCCAGTTCGATTCCTATCAGTGTAATGCTCTGGCGCTGGGTACTGCATAATGAGTTTGGATTGTTAAACCATACCCTGAGGATAACCGGAATTATGCAGAATCCGCCTGTGTGGCTCGGGCAGTCCACGACGGCCTTTCTTTCGTGCCTTTGGGTTGATATCTGGATAGGTATTCCGTTTATGGCTCTTGTATTCCTTGCAGCCATGCAGGCAGTGCCCCAGACATTGTATGAAGCTGCAGAGATAGACGGAGCTTCCAAGGCTGCTCAATTCCGCTATGTTACCTTGCCGGGCATTGCAGCTATTCTGCTTATTGCTACGTTGCTTTCAAGTCTCTGGACTTTCAACGACTTTAATACAATCTATATATTGACAAACGGCGGTCCGGCAGGATCTACCAATATTCTTATAACCTATGTGTATCAAAACAGTTTTGAATGGCTTAAGTGGCAGAAAGCATCTGCTCTTTCAGTATTTACCTTTATTATACTTTCAACGGTGAGTGTACTATACTCGAGGATTTACTTTAAAAAGGAGGAGATGTAGATATGGATACATCAAAAAAGACACGGGCAATTACTGCAAAGACATTTGCACTGCTTCTTACAGTGGTACTGCTCGGGATAATGCTTTTCCCGTTTATGGTAATGCTTGTTTCCATGTTCAAGTCACCGGAAGAAATTTATCACATCCCCCCATACTGGTTTCCTAAAAATCCGACAATCAAGAATTTCTTTCTTGTATGGAATACAATCCCCCTGGCTATGTATTTCAAAAATTCTCTCATAATTGCACTCGGAACGGTACTGTTGAATACCGGAATCAGTATCCCGGCAGGATATGCTATTGCGCGTCTTCATTTTCCCGGGAAAAAAATTATTATGTATGCTTTTCTTGTAACCCAGATGTTTTCTCCTGTTGTTGTGGTGATTAGTCTGTTCAAGATAGTAATCAAGATCCATTTTATAGATACCTATTTGAGTGTAATTATTGCTAATGCAGTTTTTACCACACCTTTTGTTATCTGGATGCTGAACGGTTACTTTTCAGGAATTCCGAAAGGAATAGAAGATGCCGCGCGGATAGACGGCTGCACCAGGGTTGGGGCTCTCTGGAGGGTTATTCTTCCTATAGCAGCGCCGGGCCTGGTAACAACAATTATTTATACCTTTATTTATGGATGGAATGATTTTATCTTTTCTCTTACTTTTCTTCAATCAGGAGAAAAATGGCCTTTGACAATCGGTTTGTATCAGTTTGTTGGAAGATTTGCTGTTCAGTGGGAACAGCTCCTGTCCGCAGCGTTTATGGCAATTCTTCCTGTTTTGATACTTTTCTTTATTGTTGAGAAACAGCTCGTTTCCGGTCTTGCCGGAGGAGCGGTGAAGGAATAAGTGAAGTTTCAAGGAGGAAAGTGATGGAAAATAAGGTCAAGGTAGGAATTATCGGGCTTGGTTTTATGGGGACAACCCATTTTCAGATTCACCGGCAGCTGGGGAAATCTGAAATCCTGGCTGTTGCGGATGTGGATGAGAGAAAAACCAGGGGCGATTGGAGCAGTGTGGTCGGTAACATCGGCGATATGGATTACTCAAAACCGGTGGATATGAGCGGTATTAAAACATATCGGGACGGCTTTGATCTGATTGCCGATCCTGATATCGAGATGGTGGATATCTGTGTTCCGACCTATCTCCATGAAAAGTATGCGGTTGCTGCCTTGGAGGCGGGAAAGCATGTCCTGTGCGAAAAACCTGTCGGCAGATCTTTTGATGAGGCAAAGAGGATAACGGAAGCTGCTGAAAAGAGCGGGAAGTTTTTTTCAAACGGGCTGTGTGTCCGCTACTGGCCTGAGTACAGACATGCCTTTGAACTGTATAAATCCGGGAAACTGGGAAAGGTTGTAAGTGCAGCGTTTAAACGGGTATCTCCATCCATCCATGGAAATGCATGGGAAGACTGGTTTATGAAGAACAAACTGAGCGGCAGTGCCCTGCTGGATTTGCACCTTCATGATACCGATCTTGTCAGATATTTTTTCGGACGCCCCCGCTCTGTTACCTCTTTCGGTGCACAGGGATTCAGATCCGATGAAGGTATAGATCATATCTTTACCAACTATAACTTTGGAGACGGGTCCTTGATCATGGCTGAAGGAGGATGGGATCCTGCCAAGGCGACTCCCTTTGAGATGAGTTTTCAGATTGTATGCGAAAAGGGAACTATACGGCTCTCGGAACTCGGGTACAGAATTATCTGGGAAGACGGACGGGTAGAGGAACCAAAGCCGGCTATTAATGAGCTTCCGACAGGATGGCATGTGGAGATAGATTATTTTCTCTCTTCGGTGCAGAAAGGAGAAAAGCCGGAGAAGTATTTGACTCCTGGAGAAATAAAAGACTCCATGGCCATTATAGAAGCGGAGGAGAGATCCGTTAAAGAAAACCGTACAGTTGAGGTGGAGTACAATGGGATATTATAGAGCCATAAACTACTGGGTACTGGGAGGGTTTGATGGGGAGAAGTCTCCCTTTCAGGCAATAGACGATGTTGCCGCAATGGGACTTGACGGTATTGAGCTGACCTTTGGCGACTGTTTGAAAGAGGATATTACAGAGGAAGAATGCCGGAAGATAGCCGGGTATGCCGGCGAAAAGGGAGTGGGACTTAAATCTCTTGCCTCCGGGTTCTACTGGGGCTGCTCTTTGGGTTCAGATGATCCTCTGGAACGGGAAAAGGCTTTGGAATTTACCGGAAAGTATATACGTGCTGCTTCCTGGATAGGGGCGGACAGGGTCCTGGTCGTTCCAGGGGCTGTAGATGTAGCCTGGGATGATACCCGTCCCGTTACTCCCTATGGAAACGTCTGGAAGAATTCCTCTGAATCGATACAAAGAGTTATTGCAACTGCAGAGGAGTACGGGGTTACTGTATGTCTGGAGAATGTATGGAACAAGTTTTTACTTTCACCTATGGAGTTCAGGTATTATCTGGATCAGTTTGATTCCGATTACATAGGTATCTACCTGGATGTCGGAAACACCCTGCTAAACGGATACCCTGAGCATTGGATTGAAATCCTGAAAGAAAAGGTGAAGGCTGTCCATTTCAAGAACTTCAAGAGAGATGACTGCGGAGGAACACTTCATGGATTCGGCGATGATCTAATGGAAGGCGATCTGGATTACGATAAGGTTCTGGCTGCTCTACAGAGTATCGGATACAAAGGTCCGGTAACAGCAGAGATGATTCCGTTCTCGAGACTTCCTGACCTGGTACTTCCTGATATGGAGCTGGCGGCTAACACTGCGGAAAGTCTTAAAAGAATTTTGAAGTAACCAGTAACTTTATGAACAGCAAAACAAACCTGGCTATTATAGGATGCGGCTACATGGGTGAGATATACCGGAAAGCAGCCGTTGAGTTATACGACCGTAAGAATATTGAGAGTTACTACAAGTATGATCTCCCCGGGATGTTAACAAATTTCAGGCTGAAGGCTGTGGTGGATATCAAGTTTGCAGACTCCAGTTATCGTGAAGGGGAAGATCTCTGGCACCTTGATTCAATAGAAACTCTTATCGGGATGAAGGAACTGGGTGTAAACGCAGCGGTAGTATCCACTCCCATTAAAACACACTTCCAAATAGCACAGAAGTTGATTAGAAGCGGCATTTCTCTTCTGATAGAAAAGCCGGTGTGTGAAACAGCGAAAGAGATAAAGGAGTTAATGAGGCTTGCAAAAAAACATAAGGTACGGATCATGCCGGGGCTTGTAGAACGGTACAATCCGGTAACTCTCGATGCCGAGGAAGCCGTTGCCTATAAAATGTACGGCAGTGCCGTAAACTACAGTTTCTTAAGGGCGGGCAAGAAACCTGAAAGGGTCAGTGACAGTCTGATTATTGACAAGCTTATCCATGATCTTGACCTTGTCCAGTGTATATTCGGAAAGTACAGGATTACCGACATGCGTTTCAGGAAAGTAAAGGGAGAGGTTATGGAGTGTACGCTCCTGACCAGTCACCGGAAAGGGCTTAACGGCAGAATAGTTTCCTCATGGCTCTCAGAAGAAAAGACACGGGAGGTTGTTATAAAGTTCGAAAGGGGTATGATCCGGGGAGATCTGCTCAGCAAAAAGATATTTGTAGACAGGTACAAAGAGCTTTCCAAGGTGATTTCCGGGTATAAAAATAATCAGATAAAGGACCAGCTGGTAGACTTTATTGCATATAAAAACAAGTTGATAAAAACCCTTGTAAGTATGGAGGATGCCCTTCATGCTGCCTATCTTCTGGATGAAATAACAAGGAAGGTAAATGATGATGTTTAAAACAGGGATACTTCTGGACAGTCTGAGAACTGATCTTGATGATGCTTTGGCTTTTGCTGCAGAAACGGGTGTTTCCGGGGTACAGATCTATGCCTCCCCGCACGAAATGTCCTCCATGAAGATTGATTTACAAGAGGCTGAGATCTTAAAGAAAAAAGTGCAGCGGTATGGTCTTGAGCTTTCAGCTCTTTGCGGGGATCTGGGAGGGCATGGTTTTGAGAGGGAAGATGAGAACCCTGAAAAAATAGTAAAAACAAAAAAAATAATCGATTTTGCGGTAGAACTCGGGATTCGGATAATTACTACCCATATCGGGGTAGTGTCTGAAACCGATGCGGAGCACAATACGGTTATGCAGGATGCACTCCGGAAGATCTGCAGTTATGCACAAAGAGCGGGAGTTTTCATAGCTGTTGAAACGGGTCCTGAAAGATCCGAAGTATTGAAGAAATTTATTGTAGAGACAGGAGAGAGGAATTTAAAGGTAAACTTTGATCCTGCTAATCTGGTAATGGTTCAGGGGGAGGACCCTGCAGAAGCTGTTAGGATACTTAGGGACTACATTGTGTACACTCACGCCAAGGATGGCAGAATGGTAAAGAAGTGCAATCCTGAAGAAATATACGGCGCCTTTGCCGATGGGAATCCCGCTGGAATAAACTTTGATGATTATTTTGTTGAACTTCCTTTAGGCAGGGGGGATGTAAACTTCCCGGAATATCTGAAAACCCTGGATGATATCGGATACACCGGTTATTTGACCATCGAGAGGGAAGCAGGGGATAGAAGAAAGAAAGATGTAGTGGAAGGAATCTCCTTTCTGGAAAAAATTACAGGAATATAGTTGGAGATTGAAAATGGGAAAGATTGTTTTTGCAGTACACTGCCATCCCGATGATATAGAGTTCATGATGGCTGGTACATTGTTTCGGTTAAAAGAAGAAGGATATGAACTTCATTATATGAACCTTGCCAACGGATGTTACGGCAGTGCACAGTACAGTAAGGAGAAAGCTATAATCGTACGGAGAAATGAAGCACTTGCAGCCTCCGATTTTCTGGGAGCGGTATACCATGAAAGTATTGTAGATGACCTTACCGTATTCTACACACCGGAACTCATAAAAAAGACCATGGCTGTCATCCGGGAAGTAAAACCGGATATCCTTCTTCTCCCTTCTCCGGAGGAGTATATGGAAGATCACACGAACACCTGCCGTATCGGAGTAACTGCGGCCTTCTGCAGGGGGATGCCCAATTATCCTTCCATTCCTGAAAAACCGGCAATTGAGGGAGAAATGGCAGTTTATCATTCCATGCCCTATGGGTTGACCGATGGTCTGCGTCATAAAATAGAGCCGGATCTTTATGTTGATATAGATAAAGTTATGGGGGAAAAAACACAGATGCTCTCATTTCACAAGAGCCAGAAAGAGTGGCTGGATAAGAGCCAGGGAATAGACTCTTATCTTGCAACTATGCAGGAAATGAGTGCACAGATGGGAAAAGATTCCGGTAAGTTCCGTTACGCTGAGGGGTGGAGACGCCATTCCCATCTGGGCTTTTCTGCAAAGGAGATAACTCCCCTGGAGGATATTTTCCTAAAAAGGGGTAGTTTACACCGTACATAACGGAGGTTAGCAAATGACCAAGAGGGACAATCTGATAAGAGCCATACGGTTTGAAACACCGGAGTACATACCAATGGAATTTGTGGTAAATGATGCCTGCTGGCATCACTTTGACAACGAACAGCTCTACGACCTTCTGGAAGCACACCCCCATTTGTTCCCTGATTTCAAACGTCCAAAGGGGAGGTATAAACCCGATTATCTCGTAAATGCTCTGGCGGACAAACCGTACACCGACCCTTGGGGTTGTGTCTGGAAGACCGCTGATAACGGTATTACCGGTTCGGTTCACATCCACCCTTTGGATACCTGGGATAACTTTAAAGACTACAGGACTCCCGACCCGGCTGTAACCGATGGTACCTATAGCATAGACTGGGATCAGATTGTGCAGAATGTCCGGGAGAAAAGAGCAAAAGGTGATCCCGTTACAGGGGGGCTCCCCCATGGACATACCTTTTTAAGAATACAGGATATCCGTGGATACGAGAACTTTATCTTCGATATGGTGGATGAGAGGAAAGAGCTTCTTGAACTGCTGGATATGGTGGAGAATTTTAACCGAGGTATTATTGAAAGATGGATCAAGCTGGAGCCGGATGTCATCACTTTTCCTGAGGATCTCGGGATGCAGATAGGCCCCATGCTCTCTCCTGATCAGTTTGTAAAGTACATTAAACCATGTTATCAGCGATTGATGGAACCTGTAAGGAACAACGGCATACTGGTTCACATGCATTCTGACGGAGACATCAGAACCCTTGCGGAGGATCTGATTGACGGAGGAGTAGATGCACTGAATCTTCAGGATCTTGTAAACGGAATAGACTGGATTGCAGACAATCTGGCCGGAAGGGTATGCGTGGATCTTGATATTGACCGGCAGGATATAACCTTTAGCGGTACTCCTGCTCAAATTGATTCCCTTGTCCGTGAAGAGGTAGAGAAAATCGGGAGTAAAAAGGGCGGTCTTATGATGATATACGGGCTGTACCCCGGAGTCCCCATAGAGAACGCCTCAGCCCTGATGGATGCAATGGAGAAGTACAGTTACTTTTACAGTTAGATATAATAATAGCTATTCCCTTTTTCTACCGTCCGTAAATTTTATCCAGGATTCTGTTAATCTCCAGTCCGGTTTCTCCGGGGATTGCAGGGATCCTGTTTCCAAGTACCGAAGAGACAAAGTCATCCAGCAGAGGCTGATGAAAGTTGCTGTGATTCGGATGTTTCTCCATCCTTGTCTCACTTTCAGTTACGACATGTATAGTCCCTTCGTTAAGATTCGGAACATGTATCGAACCTTTGTTTCCGTAGATATCCAGTGTATCTTTCGGTTCTTTAACCGCATGGGCAGATATGAGTACACCGGTAGCTCCGTTTTTAAAAGTAAAGTGAGCTGTTGCCATGTCTTCCACTTCCCGCTGAAACAGTATGTTATTTAGGAAGGATTTTGTTTCCTTTATTGGGCCTAATAGATTAGTAAATATCTCTATCCGGTGACACCCCATATCCATCATTGGGCCGCCTCATGACAGTTCCTTTTGGAGAAACCAGTACCGTGGAGCTCCCGGGGAAAGGTTGAAGTATTCAAAGTTGTTGGCCTGCAGGTGGGTTACCTGCCCGATCTCTCCGGATGTGAGGATCTCTTTTATACGGATAATCGGTGAAAAAAGATGCCGGTAGTACGCTATGCCGAGCTTTACTCCGTTTGTTTTGCAGGCATCTATCATCTTTGTGCATTCTGCTGTATTTAACGCCATCGGCTTTTCGCAAAGTACGTGTTTCCCGTTTTCGGCAGCTGCTATTGTCTGTTCTGCATGAAGATAAACGGGGGTTGCAACGTATATGCTGTTTATATCTTTATCCCTAACCAGTTCTTTCCAGGATGCTGTCCATTTCCCTATTCCGAATTCTTTTGCAAAACTCTCTGCCTTTGACGAATCAGCCCTGGTTACAGAAACAAGCTTCGAATCCTCTGCTTCCTGTATTGCAGGCACAACGCTCTTTTTGGCAATATCTCCGCATCCGATTAAGCCCCATTGAAGTGTTTCCATAAAGATCTCCTCGCTAATAGTATTATACTATTGTATAACTAATGCAACACTTTGTTTGATTAGTCACATTATATCAACCGGAAATACCCTGAATTGCGTTTTGTAAAAGCTGTGTTA
>QNBL01000048.1 GCA_003641695.1 Spirochaetota bacterium | reverse complement strand
TAAATCAGTTGTCAGCATAATATGGGGATGAGCAGATAGCGGCAAAATAATCCCGAAGATAAAAAAGGTTGACAGCAGCAGTTTCTTCATACCGGCGATTCTATTCTCCTACCGGATTTTGTTCAAGGGGTATTAAATTTCGATAATTAACCTTTATTTATATAACATAGTGTACTACTATTACAGGCAAGAGGCTCAAGATGATTGATCTGACATCCCTGCATTCCCACAGTCTTTTCGGCGGGATTACAGAGAGGCAAATTGAAGAAATACGCACTTTTTTTAATGAGGAAGTGTTTAATAAGGGAGATTTTATAGAACAGGAAGGGGAAAGAGGCGACCGGATTTTTTTTATTACCGAAGGTGAAGTGGAGATAATTAAAAAGTTGAAATTCGGTAGAGGGTACAGGCAGCTTTTGGTTCTGGATGAAGGAGAGACTTTTGGCGAGATGGAGTTGATTGATGTTCAGCCGTGCGCCGCATCGGTACGGGCACTTAAAAATGTAAGGACGTTAACCTTGACAAACCGGGGATTGTACGGGATCAGCAAATTGAACTGTAAGATATTCTCCATACTTATAATGAATCTTGCCCGAGATATAAGCAGACGGCTTAGAAAAGAGGATGAAATGCTGGCGGAAATACAGAGCGGTAAGTATACAGAAGAGTTGGAGCAATAGTGGAAAGAAGTGAATTCTTACTTGCGAAAGAAGGCGGGAAGACCTATTTATAATAGAAACGGGTTGACGATGATGCTCAGCCTGACTATTATTGGTAATAGTAATTATTTTTAATAATAAAGGAGTGAGTATGGCTGGTTTAAAAGGAACAGAAACGGAAAAAAATCTTCTCAAGGCGTTTGCGGGTGAGTCACAGGCACGAAACAGGTATACCTACTTTGCAAGCAAGGCAAAGAAGGAAGGATATGTTCAGATCTCTGATATCTTCGCAGAAACGGCTGCTCAGGAAAAGGAACATGCTGAAAGGCTCTTTAAATTTCTTGAGGGTGGTGAACTTGAAATTACTGCCGGATTTCCTGCAGGTGTCATTGGTTCAACAGTAGAGAATCTGAAAGCCGGTGCAGCCGGTGAAAACTACGAATGGACAGATATGTATCCCTCTTTTGCAAAAACTGCCAGAGAAGAAGGGTTTGACAAGATTGCAGATACCTTTGAGGCAATAGCTGTTGCGGAAAAGCAGCATGAAAAACGGTACAATGACCTTGTGGCAAATATCGAAGCAGGGAAGGTATTCAAACGGGACGAAAAGGTTGTATGGCGATGCAGAAACTGTGGATATATATATGAAGGGTTTGAAGCACCCAAGGTATGTCCTGCTTGCGCTCATGCACAGTCGTATTTTGAAATTCTTGGTGAAAACTATTAATAAAATCAAAATTTTGAGGGGATGGTATGGCAAAACGAAATGAAATGTATAAATGTTCTATCTGCGGAAATATTGTAGCAGTTGAACACGGAGCTGCGGGAACTCTGGTATGCTGCGGCAAACCGATGAATCTTCTTCCAGAAAAAAGTGCGGATTCGGCAACCGAAAAGCATGTTCCTGTAATTGAAAAGATTGACGGAGGATACAAGGTCACTGTTGGAAGTACCCTTCATCCTATGGAAGAGGATCATTATATCGAGTGGATAGAATTACTCGCTTTCGGTAAATCCTGTTTTCAGTATCTGAAACCGGGAGATAAACCGGAGGCTGTATTTATGACCGATGCCAAAGAAGTATCGGCACGCGAGTATTGTAACAAACATGGATTATGGAAAGGAGAACTATAAAATGAAATATGTATGTGATGTATGCGGATATATTTATGACCCTGCGGAAGGCGATCCCGATAATGGAGTTGCAGCAGGAACACCTTTTGACCAGGTACCCGGAGACTGGGTATGTCCCCTCTGCGGAGCAGGTAAAGACGATTTCTCGCCGGAGAATTAATTAAGACATGAAAGCGATCAAGATGGTCGAAGGTATTTACCGAGTTGGCGCCAATATTGAAAACGGCGATATGTTTGAAGGAATGTGGCCCATACCTAACGGAGTTTCCCTTAACTGTTATTTGGTAAAAGGGGAAAAAACAGCATTGATTGATCTTGTCAGGGACTGGGACGGGGCCCCTTTGACAATAAAGGAGCAGCTTGAATCCATTCATGTTTCTTTTAAGAAGATCGACTATCTTGTACTAAATCACTTGGAGCCTGACCACACGGGATGGCTCCGTGATTTTATTTATGAAAATCCGGGGATCGAGATCATTACAACCAAAAAGGGAGCTGCTCTGGCAAAAGCATTTTCAGGGTTAACTGACAATATCAGAGTTGTTGTTTCCGGAGATACACTGGACCTGGGGAAAGGGAAAGAGTTTGTATTTTATGAAATTCCCAACGTACACTGGCCGGAGACTATGGCTACCTTTGAGAAGAATTCAAAGATACTGTTTTCATGTGACGCTTTTGGTTCCTATGGGTCAATAGGCAGTGCTGTTTTTGATGATGAACTTTCACAGGAGGATCATGAATTTTTTTATAAGGAAGCACTAAGATATTATGCAAATATAGTCTCAACTTTCTCTTCTTTTGTTCTAAAGGCAATAGACAAACTTAAGGATCTGGATATAAAGATGATCGCTCCTTCCCACGGTATCATTTGGCGGGAAAATCCCGGAAAAGTTGTCTCTCTTTACAAGGATTTTGCTTCATATATGGATGGTCCGGCAGAGGCTGAAATTACAGTAATCTGGGGAAGTATGTACGGTCATACCGAACAAGTGCTCAATTCGGTAGTAAAAGGTATACGCTCCGAGAACATCCCTGTGCATATTCACCGAGTCCCTGATGAGGATGTTTCCTGGGCTCTGGCTGATGCATGGAAGTCTACTGGGCTTGTGTTTGGTATGCCAACGTACGAATACAAGATGTTTCCTCCCATAGTTTATGCTCTTGACGTATTCGGTATTAAACATGTTTGGAACAAAAAGGTCTTCAGGTTCGGATCCTGGGGTTGGAGCGGCGGTGCTCAGAAGGATTTTGAAGCCAGAACCGAAAAACTGAGATGGGATTTCATTGATCCGGTTGAGTGGAATGGTTATGCAGATGAAGAGGTTCACAAACTGGCGTTTGGCAGGGGAAAAGAGTTGGCAATACTGGTAAAAGAGACTGCTTCAAAGAAGGCGGACTAATAATGATAGCGCTTTTTAATGGTTTTTCTCATGTAACACAGGCATTAATAGCTACCTGTTTTACCTGGGGAGTAACAGCTCTGGGTGCCGCTTCTGTATTTCTTTTCAAGAATATCAGCAAAAAGGTTCTGGACGGGATGCTGGGTTTTGCCGGCGGAGTCATGATTGCTGCAAGTTTCTGGTCCCTCCTGGCCCCTTCCATTGATCTTGCCGAGGCGATGGGGGTAATCCCCTGGGTACCTGCTGTAAGTGGATTCCTTCTTGGCGGTATCTTCCTCCGGGTTGTGGACGAGTTTCTTCCCCACCTTCACATGAATGAACCAGTTGAAAAAGCTGAGGGGATTAAAACCGGTTTCGGGAAGTCCACTTTGCTTATTCTGGCCATTACACTGCATAATATTCCTGAAGGACTGGCAGTGGGAGTTGCCTTTGGAGCTGTTGCTGCCGGTATACCCTCAGCCTCCCTTGTGGGGGCTGCAGTTCTTGCCCTTGGGATTGGAATTCAGAACTTTCCTGAAGGTTTGGCTGTATCTGTTCCGTTAAGGCGGGAGGGACTGACGAGATTTAAAAGTTTCTGGTATGGGCAGCTTTCCGGGATTGTAGAGCCCATAGCCGGTGTAATAGGTGCCGTTGCTGTTACCCTTATACGCCCCATCCTTCCCTATGCACTTTCCTTTGCAGCAGGAGCAATGATATTTGTTGTAGTCGAAGAGGTTATCCCCGAGTCCCAGTCGTCGGGTAATTCAGATATTGCAACGGTAGGGGCGATGATAGGTTTTGCAGTTATGATGATGCTCGATGTCGCCCTGGGTTAGAAAATCCCTGATTTTTTGCCTGTATGATTAAAATCGGTAAGTGAGTAAGCAAAATCCTTGAATATTTCATTGTTATATTTTCCGTTTTCGGAGTCTTTCTTTATCAATTCAAGAGCAGCCAGCGGCGACATGGCAGACCTGTATGGGCGGTCATCGTTAGTAATCGCTTCATAGCAGTCTATAATACCGAGGACCATCCCGCATTCGGAGATATTTGTTTTACCTTCCGGATATCCGCTTCCGTCAAGTTTTTCATGGTGCTCAAGAGATCCTTCAACAGCAATTTTCAAATCAATATTTGTGCCTTGTAAAATTTTGTATCCCAGTCTGGGATGTCTTTTCATGTCGGTAAATTCACTGTCAGTAAGAGATCTATTCGCTGTAAGAATTTCACCGGGAATTTCAGTTTTTCCGAGATCGTGCAGAAGTGCAGCCAGTCCGAATTGTTTGGTTTCTTCCAGAGACCTGCCAGTATAGAAACAATAACCCATTGTCAGTGCCATTACATTAACCGAATGGATAGTTGTTGTATAATCGGTAAAAGATATCCTTGCCAGATTCTTGATAACATCAGGTTGGGAAGAATAGCCTGCTATAAGATTATTCATCAGCTCCGGAACAATTTCAAGTCCACCGCTTCTCGGTTGAGAAAGGGTTTCATCGACTATATTTACCAGTTCATTTTTAACTGTTACGGTATTTTGGGTTACAATGTTGTGTGCAAGCTGTTCGCTGAACCCTTTCTGGGCTGCCCTCAGGCATTTTATCTTGTCTTCGGGTTTGATAAAGTAGCTGTCTACATATTTTTTATTCAGGCTTTCGTCATCAAGCATCATCCCCTCAGGTTTATAGAGCACAATGTTGCCTGCTGGATTTCTGTAGTAGAGTTCTACACTTTCATAGTACTTTATGTTGGATTTTCGAACTGCAATCCATGTTGTGTTTTTCAAACTATCCTTCATTTAATCCTTCTGTTTACTTTTGCTGCTACAATCAAGATAAAACTTTTAGCAGGAATCTTCAATATGAAGTTCAAAAAAAATAAAAAAAAGGATGAAACGAGTATCTTGTATTTGCCAGAGAACCGAGAGTATGATAGGTTTATCAACATTGGCGGGTTATCGGTCCGAACCCGAAATAAACCCCGGCAATTACTAAGAAAATATTATAGGAGGAAGAAATGGGACTGAACCTAATTGTCCTTGTAAAACAGGTTCCCGATACCCAGAATATTACCGGTGAAGCAATGAAGGAAGACGGTACGGTAAACCGTGCAGCGCTTCCGGCTATTTTCAATCCTGATGACCTTCATGCTCTCGAGGCGGCATTGGAAGTAAAGGAAACTATTCCGGGAACGAAGGTAAATGTTCTCACCATGGGGCCGCCTTCAGCTGTACAGGTTTTGAAGGATTCTCTCTACAGAGGAGCTGATTTTACAGCATTGATATCCGACAGAAAGTTTGCAGGAGCTGACACCCTGGCAACATCATACGCTCTTAAGTGTGCCATTGAGAAAATAGGCGCCTATGATTTGGTTTTCTGCGGCCGTCAGGCTATTGACGGTGATACTGCACAGGTAGGTCCGCAGACAGCGGAGAAGCTGGGAATAAACCAGATAACCAATGTTTCCATGATTGAATCTATTGATCCAAAAAAGAAAGAAGTAGTAGCACGGCGTTCCATTGAAGGCGGATTCGAGATTGTAAAGTCCGGATTTCCCGTGCTTGTTACCATTAACGATGAAGAATATATTCCCAGGCCTCCATCGGTGATCCGGATGATGACCTATAAGAATGCCTCGGTTGAGGGAAATGGAGGAACCTACGATGAATCGTACATGAACTCCGCTCAGGTAAAACGGAATCAGGATGTAATCAGCCTATGGGATATAGCTACAATAAATGCGGATGTTGAGAGCTGCGGTCTTTCAGGTTCCCCAACAAAGGTAAAGAAGATTGAGTCAGTTATCCTGAAATCGGAAGATATAAAGATGATTGAAAATACAGGCGATGCAATCGCACAGATGGTCCATGAACTGATAGCGGACCATACTCTGGGTTAAAGGAGTAATACGTTGAGTTCTAAAAACAGTGTAATGGTATTTATCCAGCAGGATGACGGAATTGTATCAGAGGTAAGTGTTGAACTTATCAGTAAGGCCAGAGATCTAGCTGATAAGCTTAAAGTAAAGGTTGCCGGTGTTCTGATTGGGGATGGAGTAGCAAAAAAGTGTGAAGATCTGTACCCCTATGGGGTGGACGAGATTTTCCTTGTGGAAGATAAAAGGCTTGCCCACTACACCCCTGTTCCGTATACAAAGATAATGGTTGATATTATAAAAAAACAGTCTCCCCAGATTGTTCTTTACGGTGCCACAACGACAGGGCGTGATCTGGGACCGAGAATCGCATCCAATTTAAAGGTAGGGCTGACTGCGGACTGTACTGATCTTCAGATAGGTGACTACAAGTTCAAGGACAGTGAATACAAGGATATCCTGTATCAGATCCGTCCTGCCTTTGGTGGGAATATAATAGCGACAATTGTAGCTCCCGAAAAGAAACCCCAGATGGCAACGGTAAGGGAAGGGGTTATGAAGGTAGGCACTCCGAATCCCGGGTTAAAAGGGAAAGTAACCCCTGTACCATTTACCTTCTCTGATAGTGATTTCCCCTCAGAAATACTAAAAAGACTGAGAGAAGAAAAGCTGGTGGATCTTAAAGGTGCTCAGGTAATAGTTGCCGGAGGAATAGGTGTCGGGTCCAAAGAGAACTTTAAGCTTATCTATGATCTGGCGCATACCCTGGGAGCGGAAGTGGGAGCTTCCAGAGCTGCAGTTGATGCCGGATTTATATCAAAGGATCACCAGGTAGGCCAGACAGGAACGACAGTCAGACCAAAGCTGTATATAGCATGCGGAATTTCAGGTGCAATTCAGCACAGAGCAGGAATGAGTGAATCAGCCAGAATAATTGCAATCAATACGGATGCTGAGGCTCCTATCTTTCAGATAGCCCATTATGGAATTGTCGGCGATCTAAACGATGTTATTCCCAAATTCATCAAAGCTTTCAAGGCAAAGCAATAAGGAGACCCAAGTATGGAAAATTTCTTTCTTGATAACGAAGATATACTGTTCCAGCTGGAGCATATGGATCTTGATAGAATAATCAGTTTACGTGAGGATGATTTTAAAGAGGCGGCAGAATACCCCTTTGCTCCGGTATCTATTGATGATACCAAAGATTCCTATAACAAAGTTTTAAGCATTATCGGAGAGCTCTGCGGTGAGTATCTTGCTCCCCGGGCTGTTGAGATAGATGAAGAGGGGGTCGCCCTGGAAAACGGTGAGGTCAGGTATGCAAAGGGGACCAGGGAGGTTCTTGATCTTTTTGCAAAGGCGGATTTAATGGGATTTTCAATTCCCCGCAAGTTCGGAGGTTTGAATTTCCCCTCCATTATACTTACGATTGCTGCAGAGATTGTTTCCAGAGCAGATGCCTCGTTTCTTAACTTCGGTCTTCAGCAGGATATTGGCGAGACTTTAAATAAATTCGGTTCTGAATCACAAAAGGCGGAGATCCTGCCCAAGCTTGCAACTGGAGAGTACGGCTCTGCCATGATACTGACAGAACCGGATGCGGGAAGTGATCTGCAGGCAGTAAATCTCAAGGCTCATCAGGATGCGAACGGAAACTGGTACTTGAATGGTGTAAAAAGATTTATCACAAACGGCAACGGTGATGTGGGTCTTGTTCTGGCCAGAAGCGAAGAGGATCTGTCCGGTGCCAGAGGACTTTCTTTCTTTCTGTATAAACGGGATGAACATATGAAAATCCGCCGTCTGGAGCACAAGCTGGGTATCCATGGGTCTCCAACCTGTGAACTTCAGTTCAACAATGCTCCCGCCACGCTGGTCGGGGAAAGAAAGCGGGGGCTATCAAAGTATACCATGTGGCTCATGAACAGTGCCCGTCTCGGTATTGCAGCTCAAGCTGCAGGTATTGCCGAAGCTGCTTATAGAGAAGCGCGTAAATATGCTCAGGAGAGAATACAATTTAATCATCCAATAGAGGAGTTCCCGCCCATATACGAGATGCTAACCGAAATGAAGGTGGCAATAGAAGCAGGAAGAGCTCTTTTATATGAAACAGCCCGGTTTGTTGACTTGAAAGAGGGGCTTGAAGAGATGAAAGAAAAGTACCCCGAGCGGGCTGCAGAGTTCAAGGCTGATCTCAAGAAGTACTCCCGTCTTGCAAATCTTTTTACACCCATGGTTAAAGCATACAACACTGAAATGGCTAACAAGGCTGCCTATGATGCAATTCAAATCCATGGCGGTACCGGGTACATGCATGACTTTATTGTTGAAAGATTGTACCGGGATGCACGTATTACCAATATATATGAAGGAACCACACAGCTTCAGATTGTAGCTGCTATCGGAGGGGTAACTTCCGGAACCGCAGCATCGATTATTGATGAGTATGAGCAGGAAGATTATTCCCATGTTCCGGAACTCCACGAAACACTCAGGAAGGCAAAATTTAATTTTGAGAAGACCCTGGTCGGGGTTAAAGAGGTGGATAAAAAAGACTTTGCTACGTATCATTCAAGACGTTTAGTCGAGATGGCAACTGACGTAATTCAGGGATATCTTCTCTTGAGAGATGCCAAATATTCCGGGAGAAAGAAAAAGGTAGCGGAAGTTTTTATGGAGAAAATGGATGCAAGAATAAGAGCCAACATGAGTTTTATTCTTGATGAGAAGGGTATCCTTATTGATAATTACAAGGATATCATCGGATAGTTTTCACCTGGTAAGCACTATACAGCCCCCTGTTTAAAAAAAAGGGGGCTTTTTTATTTCTTGACAGTAGTCCTTTCTCCGTCTTATCCTCTTAGGAACGTGAAAAATACAAGTCTTTGCATTTTGTTCTTTCTCCTGCCTGTTTTTGCTAATGGTGAATCCATCAATTTCCTTTATATGGCCCAAGCCGGATTTGTCGCGGGATTGATAATTCCCATAAGGCTGGGTACCATAAGTATTATGCGTATGATGATCGGGATGCATATAAACAACAATCTGCTTTCTGTAATTATTTTAAGTACAGCTGTGGGGATCCCCTTTGGGGTCTTTATACTTACCGATTTTATTAAGATGATTCCGGAAGAGTTAAGCAATGCTGCGAGAATTGACGGGTGCAGTGAACCTGGAATATTCAGAATTGTAATAATTCCTCTCCTGAAACCGGCTCTGGCTGCGGTTGCCATTGTGAATTTTATACCAGTATGGAACGATTTCTGGTTCCCTCTCGTTCTGCTTAAGGATGATGCAGTACGGACAGTACCCCTTGCAACAGCTTTACTGTTCGGTCAGTATTCAACAAACTACGGGCTGGTTTTTGCAGTACTTTCCATGGCATCCATTCCGGTAATTATTGTATATCTTGTTTTTTCAAAACAGTTTATAAAGGGGCTCTCATCGGGAGCATTGAAGGGGTAAACTTGAGGTTTAATCTATCCAGAGAAATAGATTTTTACTGGTTTTCAGGAACAGGGAACACCCTGACCGTAGTCAGTAGAATGAGGGATAGGTTTGAAGAGAAAGGAGTTACGGTTACTCTGAAAAAAATTGAAAAGGAAGATCCCTCTTCTGTTGACTGTGGAAAAATCATTGGACTCGGATTTCCTGTTGCTCTGCAGGGGACCTCTCCCCTTGTGTGGGATTTTATAGATTCCCTACCCGAATGTTCAGGAACCCCGGTTTTTATGGTAGATACTCTTATGACGTATTCCGGCGGAATTATCGGCCCGGCAGGGAAAATCCTGAAAAGGAAGGGATATATGCTCCTTGGTGCCGGAGAGATAAAAATGCCTCACAACATTCTTGTAAAAAGGGATGCTTCTTTTGCAAATTCAAAGAAAATAGAAAAGGGACTCTCTAAAGCAGATTCCTTTGCCTCCAAAATAATGGACGGGCATTCCGTTTGGAGGGATATTCCCTTTTATTCCGACTTTATGAGTATATTCAGCAAAAAAATACTTATCTGGAAATTGTTTCGGAAGATAATACCGCTCAAGGTGGATCATGAAAAATGTACCAGATGCAGACTCTGTGAGAGATTGTGCCCGGTTAATAACTGGACCTTGAATTCCGATCTTAATAAGATGGAATGGGGAAATGGTTGTATCTACTGTATGCGGTGTTTTTCGTTTTGTCCTGTCAATGCAATTCAATACGGAAATAAAAAAAATGTACAGTATGCTGCACTCAAGGCATCTGATCTAATGAAGGAAAAATGACATTGAAAGGTGCGGTGTTCCTGCTCATAACTGCTCTATTAACCGTGAGTGGTCAGATTATGATGAAACTGGGGACGCCCGATTCAGGTAGTCTCAGTGTAAAGAATGTGCTGACAAGCCCCCTGTTGGTTGCGGGGGCTGTCTGTTATGCTGCAAGTTTTTTAAGCTGGCTCCAGGTATTGCCATGCCTTCAATGAGTATTAACTTTGTGATTATTGTCTTTGTATCATATGTGGTACTTGGAGAACCGTAAGTGTTTTTAAAATTATCGGCGTCCTACTCATAGTCAGCGGGGTTGTTTTTGTTTCTCAAGGATAAAACCTTTGATGGAGAAAACACCGGCGTTTAGATTTCATACGGAGTTCTCAGATACACATCCTTTATCCACTGAGTAAAGAATTCAAGACTATGACTCCTCCAGGTATTGACTGGATGTTCAACATCGAGGTTCAGAGGTTTTTTTACGTTGGAAAGTCCTTTGGATCTATCCCTTTTGTATTCATTTCCCAGACGTTCTGTTTCATACTCCGGATGTCCAAGATGAATCATGAACCGTTTATCCGCTGTTTCAAATATAACGTATCCAATATCTTTTGAATGTGCAAGAAGAGTTAATTCACCGGCAGCTGCTTTTTCCTCGAGCACATCATCGGGGATTCCTGCAAACCGGGACTGCGGAGACATAAATATATCATCCAGTTCTCCGGTAACCGGGTGATCCCTGTTTATATTCCTCAAAGGATACACGCCGAAGAGTTTTTGATCATACAGAATCTTTTCAATCCCGTTGAAATATGCAAGGGCGAGGCCCCCCCAGCATATTCCCAGGGTCGAGGCAATATTGCTTCGGGCATAATTCAGAATTTCGCGCAATTCATCCCAGAACCATATTTCAGAAAACTCTTTTTCCTCTACCGGTGCGCCTGTTATAATCAAACCATCGAATCCCCTTTCTTTAATGGCTTTTTCAAAGGAGATGTAAAGTTCATCAAGATGAGTTTTACTGGTACTTTTATAAGGATGTGTCTTGAGTCTGATCCATACCGGTTCGATCTGCAGAACGGACCTTCCAATAGGGAAGAGAATATTGTATTCATAAGTATTAGCCACCGGCATTATATTCAGGATGCCGATCCTCAAAGGGCGAATGTTCTGTTTTCGAGCCTGGAATGATGTCATGCAGTGAATTCTGCGGTTTTCTAAAGCCGTTCTTGCATGGTAGTCTTCCGGAAGAATTATCGCCATCTACAGTGCCTGTTCCATATCGTCAATAATATCAGCAGCATCTTCGAATCCCACTGAGAGCCTGACCATATCGTGAGAAAACCCACCCTTTGCTTGATCCTCCTCGGAGATCTGTGAATG
>QNBL01000047.1 GCA_003641695.1 Spirochaetota bacterium | reverse complement strand
TGTTAAAAGGCCGACAACTCCCTGTGCAACGGAAAGCGGTTTCCCGTAAGAGGGAGAATATGCCCACGACATAACTATCTTTTTACCCTTGAGGTTTTCGGCACCGCCAAAATGGTTTATTAAATGGAGTGCATCAGACATACTCTGGGTAGGGTGGTCTATATCGCACTGGAGATTGACCAGAGTAGGTCTCTGTTCCAGAACACCTTCCCGGTACCCCTCTTCAACAGCTGCTGCAACTTCCTGCATATAGGTATGTCCCTTGCCGATATACATGTCATCCCGTATACCGATTACGTCAGCCATAAATGAGATCATATTGGCAGTTTCCCGGACAGTCTCACCGTGGGCTACCTGGGACTTTTTTTCATCCAGTACCTGTTCCTCCAGGCCGAGCATGTTACATGCACTGGCATAGCTGAAACGCGTTCTGGTAGACTGATCCCTAAAGAGAGAAATTCCAAGACCGCTGTCAAAAACTCTTGTTGAGATGTTTCTTTCCCGCATTGCCCGAAGAGCCTCTGCAACGGCAAATGTTCCGGCAATCTCTTCATCCGACTTTTCCCAGGTCAGGAAAAAGTCATTGTTGTACATCTTCTTTGTATTGAGTCTCGCAAGGGAACGTATCAGCTCCTCAATCCTCAATTTATCCATTGTCTATCCTCCAGTAATTTTCTATATTCTGCCCAAAGCCCGCAAAATAGATTCCGGGGTTATCGGCCATTTTCTTATCCAGACGCCAACGGCATCATGTATTGCATTTGCTATAACAGGAGCTGCCCCGTTGACACTTATCTCGGAGATTGACTTTGCCCCGTAGGGTCCGAAAGGATCATCAGTCTTTATCAGCTCTACTTTAAAGTCATCAGGAACATCACCGATCATGGGTACTCCATACCCTCTGAGATCTGTATTCAACGCATGTCCTTCGGAATCATAAACCAGCCCCTCGTACAGAGTGTGGCCGATAGACTTCATGACAGCTCCGAATACCTGCCCCTGAGCCAGTTCAGGATTTATCGGCATACCGGCATCCATAAGTGCATAGTATTTCTGAATCTTAATTTCACCGGTCCGGGTATTTACCGCAACCTGTGCAAAATGGGCCCCGTAGGGGAAAGATGCATCATCGGTAGCAAAATGACCTTCACCTATCAGCTGTCCGATTCCTTCTCCGCTTTGGGTATGCCAGGCAAGTTTCCTGTAGGTAAGTTCACTCTTTTTACCGACAACCTTGCCGGGATACTGAATACTCAGGTCCTCTTCAGGCTCTTCCATGATTGGAGAAGCTGCTGCCAGTATCTTCTCCCGTAAATTCTGTGCTGCAAGCATTGAAGCTCCACCGGAAAAGTAGGTTCCGCTGGAGGCATAAGCCCCGGTATCAAAGGGGGTATTGTCGGTATCTCCGGAAAGGATTGAAACAGCGGACATATCGGTAGCAAGAACCTCAGCGGCCATCTTTACGCTTACTGTATCCAGCCCGGTACCAAGATCCGCACCTCCTGAAAGGAGCATAAATGTTCCGTCGCCCAGCATTTTTATTGTGGCATTGGACTGATCAAGTCCCGGGAGCCCCGAACCCTGCTGAATAATAACAACACCTTTACCTATCTTGACATCAGGATCTTCCGAATCCACCTTTTTGCCCCACTCAAGCATCCCGGCACCTTTTTCCAGTGCCGGTCCAAGACCGCAGCTCTCTGCCGGCGCAGCAACCCCTTCCCGTCCTTCACCGAGACACTTGAGGATTTCAAGCATTGATCCTTCGTGAACCCTGTTCATCTGAAGAAAATCAAGAGGATCAATTCCCAGCTCATCTGCAAGTTCGGCTGCAGCCATCTGCATGGCATAAGAACCTTTGGGAGCACCGTATCCCTGGTATGCACCTGTGGGAGCAGTGTTGGTATAGTATGAATGAACATCAAATTTAAAATTATCACACAGGAACAGCGGTAATGACTTGGAGCAGGCATTCATTGGTACAGTCAATGCATGGGCACCGTAGGGTCCTTCGTTTGCCTTGAGATCCATATAGACGGCGGTGAGTTTACCATCCTTTTTTGCACCAAGTTTAACGGTTATTTTCATGCCCTTCCGGGTACTGCAGGACTCAAATTCCTCTTTCCGTGAATACTGGTAAAACACCGGTTTCCCGGTTTTGTAGGTAGCGTAGGCGCATACTTCTTCCAGGAGGATATCCTGTTTTGACCCATAGCCTCCCCCGACTCTTTCCTTAATAACACGAATCCTGTTTTCACTTATACCGAGTACCGATGCGGTAATTCTCCGTACATGAAAGGGGACTTGTGTTGAGCAGTGCATAACAAGCCTGTCGCCTTCCATCTTTGTATAAACGGTGTGCATTTCCAGCGGGGTACATTGAATCGTTGATGCAGGCTCATACGTTCTTTCAATAACAACATCAGCCTCTTTAAATCCCTTCTCCACATCACCGATTCCATCGGAAACGCTGGCAGCGATGTTCTTACGGGGATCCCCACCAATGGGAAACTGATAGATTACCTTTCCGTCCCGGGGATCAAAGCTTTTATTCTGTTCTTCAATATCATCCGGAGCACCGTCAACATAGACAATTTCGCTGTTATGAATAATGGGAGCATCCGGATTCATTGCCTCTTCTATACTTAAGACAGGTTTCAAAACCTCATAGTCCACCTTTATTGCCGATAGTGCCTTTTCCGCAATCTCTTCCGATTCCGCAACGACCGCGGCAACCCTGTCTCCTACATGGTTGACCTTCTGTCCAAACAAACGTCTGTCATAGGGCGAAGGTTCAGGGAAACCCTGTCCAGCCTGAGTGTAGTACGTCTCGGGGGTATTTTCGTGAGTGAAAATTTCCACAACCCCGGGGATTTTTTTTGCCTCTGCAGTATCGATTGAAGTTATATACGCACTGGCATGAGGGGAACGGAGAATCTTCATTACACATGATCCGGTCTCGACACGGTCTTCTACAAAGACCTTCTCTCCTTTGGCCAGTCTGGCTCCATCCACCTTCCTTTTTACCTTTCCTATAAAGCGGAGGTTCTCATCAAACTCCGGAGCAATCGTGGTAGTGTAATCGGGGTCCTTTCTCCTCTCGACCGCTAATCGAACTGCAAGGAAAAACTGCTCGTATCCGCTGTCCCTGATAAATATTCCCGACAGGGCATCTTTTATATCTTCCTTCGAAGGGTCTGGAATCCTTTCCAGAAGATCATGGATCATAAGTGCAGCAGCAGGTATATTATATCCTGACTGGACAACACCTGCATCTATCATTGCACTCTGTATGGGCGAGATAACACCGTCTTTTGAGAGATACTCGACAGTCCTGATCTCTTTACCGTCTATCTGCGCTGCAATAAGCAGAGATGCGGTAACTATTTTCCCGTCCAGCCATATGGAATCACTTCCGGCAAAAGCAAATCTGTCATCACTGTTACGGACAGAATTTATCCCGATTCTCTTTAAAAGCTTCTGTACATTCTCCCCTGCTTCGGTATAAACCTCTTTTGGGGTCCCGTTTAGTATTATTCGTATTTTCATCTTACACTCCCTCCCCCAGACACAGACGTACCGAATGTGCTGCCAAAGTAGAAGCTATATACCTCCTGAAAGGACCAGTTTCCTTCAGGCTGTCTTGAGGATTTATCTCTGCATGAACGGCACTAAAAACTTCATCCTCAGTTTTCAACTTCCCGGAAGCAACCTCTTTTTCAATATCTTCGAGTCTCATTACGTGATCAGATATACAACCAAGAGCAATAATACATTCCCCGGAAGATACTGATACAGCAACGGTTGCCGAGGGATAAGCAGCAGATGATCTCACCGACCGGTCCACAACTATTTTCCCCTTAAAAGGGGGAATAATTACTTTGAGAATCAGGGATGACTTTTCACCTTTCACATAATCATAAACGCTCATCCGTCCATCTTCAAAGGTTTCAACCTCCGCCTTCAAAGCCAGCAAAACCGGTATAATGTAGGAATCGGCTCTATTAGCAGCAATATTGCCCCCGATAGTTGCCATATTACGAATATTCCTCAACGGGATAAACCCTGCCCCAAGCCTCAATGCCTCGGGTATGAGACTGCTTTCGGTTATCTCCGTCAGGGTACAAAGGGCTCCAATCTCAACCCTCCCCTCTTTTTCAGTTATATCCTTTGGAATAACTCCCTCCAACATAACGACCCTGTCAGCATCCAGTTCCGACTCCGCCCAGTTCACATACGTTCCGCCGGCCAGATATACCAGTCCCTTCTTTCCAAGCTCCGCCGCCTGAGCAGCTGAAGCTGCTTTTACTGCCTCACGTATCATTTTTCGACTCCTTTGATCATCCTGTCGGAGATTTCGTTGGCTTTTGCTGTCAGCTCCGCTTCGTCCACTCCTACAAGATTTCCATGTTCCACTACAACCTTTCCGTTAACTATCGTATAATCCGTTCCATGGTTGTAACCGGAAAAAATAAGAGCTGCAAGGGGATCAGACAACGATCCCGCATACTCCATTTTGTTTATGTTGAAGACCGCCATGTCGGCAGCCCATCCCTCTTCAAGTCTTCCTGCTTTCTCAAAGTTCAGCAGTTTTGCACCGTTTTCAGTTGCAATTTTAAAAATATCTTTTGCATTGACTGCATCGCTTCCATAGTGGACCCGCTGGAGAAGCAGTGCGTTTCTCATTTCCCCGAGCATGTCCGAAGTATCATTGGAAGCTGAACCGTCAACGCCAAGGGCAACATTTATGTTCGCTGGAAGCATCTCCGTTACCCGGCAAATACCTGATCCCAGCCGCATATTGGAGGAGGGGCAGTGGGCAATATGCGTTCCGGTATCACTCAACAGTTTGAGCTCATCATCGTTGAAATGAATCCCGTGTGCATAGAAAACATCATCGCCTATAAACCCGGTATCCTCCATAAGTTTCAACGGTCTTCTGCCGTAAACCTCAACACAAAAATCATTCTCGTCTTTGGTCTCCGCAAGATGTGTATGCAGCCGTACTCCGTATTTCCGGGCAAGCTCAACGGAATCCTTCATAAGCTCTTCGGTTACACTGAAGGGTGAACAGGGTGCGAGAACTATCTTTCTCATGGACAGCTCACTGTCATCATGGTACTGCTCTATAACCCTTTCGCTGTCTTTGAGTATTTCATCACCCGTCTGAACTACTGTATCAGGGGGAAGCCCTCCGTCTTTCTTGCTCAGAGACATGGAACCCCTGGTAGGAGAGAATCTCATCCCCAGCTGTTCAGCAGCTTTGAACTGAAGCCCCATAATATCCCCGGTAACATTCTGAGGATACACGTAATGATGATCTGTAGAGGTAGTGCATCCGGTTTTCAGCAGCTCTCCCATAGCCAGGAGCGATGAATAGTACACAGCGTCTTCATCAAGGAATTTCCAGATCTCATAGAGGTACACAAGCCAGTCAAAGAGCTTTGCATTCTGGACTGCAGGGAGATTCCTGGTCAGGGTCTGGTAAAAATGGTGATGAGTATTTACGAATCCGGGAACAACAACATGGGTAGAACAGTCTATAACCCTGTCACCGCTTCCAGGGGTAAAACTGATGTTTTTCTCTATCCTATCCACCCTGTTACCGTTTATAAGGAGATCGTACCCCCTCAAGGGTTCTTCATGCACCGATTTCAGTATATAGAAACAGTTCTTCAGCAGGGTTTTTCCCATATTATTGCATCTCCTGTACCAGTCCGGATTCTAAAAAGTTCTTTAAAAGGTTAAGGGCAACCTGTTTTCTATAGGCCGCCGTCGATCTCTGATCATCAATGGGAACAATCATTGCACTGTAATCATTCATAATATCTTTCTGAATTAATTTTATCTGCTCCAGAGTTTTACCGGTAAGTTTCTTTTCAAGCTCTGTTGAGCGGATAACTGTGGGACCAACAGCACCGAAGGCAAGAGCAATACCATCTACTGTATCCCCCTTAATCTCAGCCACCGCGCTGAAAGAAAGTTTGGAAAGGGCATTTGCCTTTCTGGTTCCCACCTTTCTGAATTCTTGAACATTCGCTTTTTTCAGGGGGATCTTTACCGCGGTCAGAAGCTCTCCGCTGTTCAACGAAGTTTTTCCGGGACCGGTTATAAATTCCGGTAAAGCACATTCCCGGTTTCCGCCGCTTTTAGACAGAACCACGGAAGCATCAAGAGCGTAAAGGGCACAGATTGAATCCCCGGCAGGGGAGGCGTTGCATATATTTCCAGACAGAGTTGCAATGTTCCTGATTCCCGGAGCAGCTATACTTAAAACAGCATCCCGTAAAACCTTCGGAGTTTCGGGATAATCAGCAACATCACTCAAGGTAACCCCCGCACCGATCACCAGGGTTTCTCCTTTAACCTCAATCTTTTTTAAGGAGGAAATATAATTTAAAAAAAGTACATCCTTCGGAAATCCGGGAAGTGTTCCTTTCCAACTCTGGTATTTTACCATGAGGTCCGTTCCCCCGGCAAAGGGGATCATATCACGGGTTTCCATAAGTTTCAGAGCCTCGGGAAGGGTGTCGGGTCTGTAGGATTTTACCATAAGTCCTTCCCCCTTTCAGCAGAAGTCTTTACACCCTTTACAATCAAATCGTAACCGGTACATCTGCATAAGTTTCCGGAAAGAGCCTCTCTTATTTCAGACTCCTCCGGATTGTTGTTTTTTTCCAGAAGGGCCTCAGCGGCCATCATCATTCCCGGAGTACAGAAACCGCACTGAACAGCCCCGGTATCGGCAAATGATTCTATGATCACCTTCCCCTTTTCAGTTTCTCTGAGTCCTTCGGGAGTCACGATATCTGCCCCCTCTACTGCTCCAAGGGGGATCATACAGGAGTTAACGAGTTTACCGTTGAGGAGAATCGAACAGGCACCGCATTCCCCTTCACCGCAGCCTTCTTTTACTCCAAGAGCCTCGAAATCCTCTCTTAAAACATCAAGAAGTCTTTTAAGAGGATCAGCTTCTACACTCACTTCCTCACCATTTAAAATAAAACTTGTCTTTGCCATCTTATTCCTCTAATTCCATTATCATCTCCGGAGTTACCGGTATATCGTAGATATTCTTTCCGGTAAGCTGCTGAACCGCATCGGCATATGCCGGTGCTGCAGCATCGAAGACCAGCTCACCGGCACCCTTTGCACCGGAAGGACCGTACTTGTAGGGGTTATCTATAAATTTGTTCTTGATCTCCGGAAAATCCATAGAAGTAGGAATAACGTAATCCGCCATGGTATGCTGCCGGAATCTGCCGTCAAGAACTTCGCACTTTTCAATGGAAGCATAACCGAGCCCCTGAATAACACCTCCGGAAACCTGTCCGTCCATTATCGTATCGTCCATGGGAATACCGACATCAAACACAGACCAGATTCCTGTAGTTTTAACCTCATAGGTAACCGTGTCCATCTCAACTTCAACAACGTTTATACCCCATCCGTAGGTGGGATAGGCATCACCCTGAAGGGTATCCTGATCCCATTTATATTCAGAAGGATGGATGTAGCGGTGCTCAGCTTCGGCACCGACTCCTTCATCCCACTTGCCTTTAAGTTTTTTGGCACACTCCTGAATGAGGTAACCGACAACCATGGTCGACCGTGAAGCAACTGTCGGACCGGAGTCGGGAACAATATCCGTATCAGGGTTATCATATTCTATGTCTGTATATTTCAACCCCAATTCTTTTGCAGCAATTTTACGAAGTACCGTCTGCAGTCCCTGCCCCATCTCTACGTTTGATACGTAGAGAGCAGCCCTGTTTTCTCCGGTACGTTTCATCCGGACAAGACCCTTGATAATTTCCTGTTCACCATTGCCGGTAAATCCTCCGCCGTGGTTCACAAATGAGATCCCTATACCTCTGTAGGGGTCATTTTCATATTCCCGAATCTTTCTGGTATAGTCTGACATCTCATCTGCTGCTGCAAACATCTCTTCAAGCTTGACATTATCCTTCATGGTTGCATTGGTAATGGTCATATCACCGTTTTTAATAAAATACTTCCGCTTGAAGTCTGCAGGGAACATCCCCACTTCCTTTGCAACCTGGCTCATATGCATCTCAATGGCATACAGACCCTGCGGCGCACCGAAACCTCTGTAAGCATCCGAGGGAAATGTGTTGGTTGCAACTGCCCGCCCCCGTACATGGGCATTGGGAATGTTGTAAACACCTATTCCGTGGAGAAGAGCACGCTGAAGCACTATAAGTGTGCTGGATTCGTATCCTCCCCCATTAATTACCGTATCAATATCCATCCCTGTTATATTGTTTTCCTTATCCAGAGCGGTTTTTATGGTAATTCTACTGGGATGCCGTTTACAGGTATAACTGATATCCTCTATCCGGTCGAAAATCAGCTCAATTGGTTTCTTTATTTTGTTCACGGCGACAGCAAGGGGAACAGCAATGACATCGGGAAAATGCTCCTTGCCCCCAAATGCTCCACCGGTGGTAACCTGTTTTATCCGCACATTCTTTCCGTCAACACCAAGCGCACTCGACACAGATTTTTGTATATAGTACGGACATTGAGCAGAAGCATAGATATTCACTCTGCCGCCCTCCCAGGTTCCGACCATACCCTGGGGTTCCATGTAAAGGTGTTCCTGGAAGCCGGTACGATAGGTCCCCTCGACAACCCTTGCTGCATTATTAAAAGCAGTATCCGGATCACCTTTAACAAGGTTGTACTCACCATAGATGTTATCATCCCCAACCATGGCGCCCCCTTTGCAGGCAAGGGCTTCCTCGATGGTGTACGCAGGTTCCCGATCCTCGTAGAAGATCTTAATCTCTGAAAGAATATTTAAAATTCTTTCTCTGTCAGGACCGATTAAAAGGGCGATGGTTTCTCCCACATAACGGACCTCATCCTCGGCAAAAACCTTCCAGTCATCCTTGATCATTTGAATACGGTTTTTCCCTTTTTCGGGAATATCCCGGTAATCTACATAGTAATAGCCTTCGGGAAGTTCCGGTACCGTAACCGAGAGAATTTTTGCCCGCGGACGAGTGGAGCGGACAAGGCGTGCATAAAGAATATCACCGAAGTCGTAATCGGAGATATACTTTGCCAGTCCTGAAGCCTTTGCCACTGCATCCACCCGGCGAACTGATTTTCGAATTTCATCATTCATACATATAAATCCTAATCTTGAATATACTATAAATATACTACTTTATCATTCAAAGTACGAACCTCAACTACTTATATTTTCTTTTCAAGGGAGTAGGGGAGCATTGCGTAAAAAGCAGAACAGATCTCCAAATCATCCACCCTGTTAATCTCGTTGGGTGCGTGAGCCTGATCTTCATCCCCGGGACCGAACCCTATTGCAGGAATTTTATGACGTCCGGTGGTTGCTACCCCGTTTGTGGAAAAAGTCCACTTGTCAACAACAGGATCCTTACTGTAAAGAGTTTTATACGCATCCACTCCTGATGTTACAATTACGTGATCCTCCGGCATCTTCCATGTCGGAAAGTAGAGTTCCTGACCATAATCCTTGTTTCTCCATCCCCTCTTGGTATAGTCGGGCATGTAAACTTCAATGGCGTCTTCACTCTCTCCAATCGCCTCGGCCATATATTTCTTTACCTGGCTTATGGCAAGATCCGCATCCTCACCCCATGTCAACCGTCTGTCCATATAGAGCATGGCCTGATCGGGAACTGCACACTGTGATGGACCCTTTACTTCAATCTGGGATACAACTATGGTTCCTTTCCCCAGGAAGTTATCATCGTCCGGTTGAAGGTCTTCATTCAGCTTTTCCATGGCCAATGCAGCTTTTGCAGCCTTATATGCAGCACTGTCACCTCTTTCAGGTGCTGAACCGTGGGACGAAACACCCTTGATTCTGGCTACAATCTCCATTCTTCCCCTGTGCCCCCGGTAGATGCGGCAGCTGGTAGGTTCGGTGGATACAAAGAAATCGGGCTTGAAGTTTTCCTCTTCTATCAAGTACTTCCAGCACATTCCGTCACAGTCCTCTTCCATTACCGTAAAGGTAAAGTAGACGGTAAACCCTCCGCCGTATCCCAGTTCTTTAAGGATGCGCCCTGCAGTTATCATGGATGCAGCACCGCCTTTCTGGTCTGAAGATCCTCTACCGTGTACCAGACCGTCTTTTATCAATCCGGAGAAAGGATCAAGGTCCCATTGGGAAGGATCACCTACCTCTACGGTATCTATATGAGCATCGAAAGCGATCTTTTTCGGTCCGTTTCCAACCCGGCCGACAACACTTCCGAGTCCGTCAAAGTATACCTCATCAAACCCGGCTTCTTCACAAAGCCCCTTGATAAGCCTGCATACCTCCTCTTCCTGACCGCTGTAGGATTTGGTCTGTACCATTTTTGATAGATTCTCCGCGGTGTAATCCCGGTATTCCTTTGCTTTTTTCAGTATTTCTTCGTTAATTGCCATCTTTTAAATCTCCTGTTGTTACTTTATTTTGTCCATATTCTCCCACACCCGCTTTGCGGCTATGGCAGCTTTTGCATAAATTTCCTTTACATCGAAAGGGAATTCACGATTTTCCATTACAATTTTTCCGTTTATCAGTACGGTTTCGACATCTGTGGAAGTCATCCCGAATACCATGTGGCCGCCTATGTTCTCTTCAACCAAAGGTGACGGGCTCAAGTAATCAGCTACAACAAGGTCAGCTTTGTATCCTTTTTCCAGTCTGCCGAATTTTGAACCGAAGTTGCGTTCCAAAATCCTGTTTCCGTTAGACAGAAACTGTAGATAATCTCCCGGCCACAGCGGCCCGCCCGCATCCTTATGCTTGAAGTAGGCAACCTTGATCTCCTCATACATATTGGGACCGATACCGTCAGTCCCCAAAGCAAGATTCTTGTACAATGACAGATTCTCGTTGTAACCGACGTTGTTATTCATATTGGAACGTGCATTATGAACAAGAAATCCGTCGTACGAGTTGAGGATCTCTATCTCCTCAAGGTTCAGGTATATTCCATGTACAAGGATTGTTTTATCATTGAGCATACCGAAAGAGTCAAGTCTCTTTACAATATCCCGGCTGTAAACAAGGTGGGACTGGGATACATCATATCTGTCCTCTGCCACATGGAGATGCAGGCCTCTCTTTGTACTTTTTACAGCATCAGCCATCATTTCCATTCCTTCATCGGGGATGGTACAGGGAGCATGGCCTCCGATATGGGCGTCTACGAGATGTTCTCTCCCCGCAGCAATATCCTGATCAATTTCCTTTGCGAAGCGGATATTCTCTTCCACCCCCTCCCTCATCTGATCAGGACCGTTCCTGTCCGTAACCTCGTAACAGGTCATGCCCCGGAGTCCGGAATCTTCAAACCCTCTTTTTATAGTAGAAAGAGAGCCTCTTATGTACGATGGACTCGCATGATGATCGATAACCGCAGTGGTTCCGGCCTTTATTGCATCGATGGAACTGATCACCGAGGAATAGTAGGTAGACTCTTCATCCAGAGCTCTATCCATTCTCCACCAAAGATTTTTCAGTGTTGAAACAAAGTCCGGAGTCGGTCCTATTTCGGCAAGTACCCCCCGGGAGAGTCCTGAGTAGTAATGGTGATGTGAGCAGACCAATCCCGGATAGGTAAGTTTGCCGCTGCCGTCAATTACCTTGTCCGCTTTGTAGTTCGAAGCTGCACCTTGCCCAACCTCAACTGTTTCCCCGCCGTTAATCACTATGTCAACGTTGTCCCAGACTTTTGGGGGATCAAACTGCAGGG
>QNBL01000046.1 GCA_003641695.1 Spirochaetota bacterium | reverse complement strand
TGCGGCCCTCCTTCAAACCTGCCGGTCAGCTTATTTATGAAAAGAAGAGCAAGTTCCTGCATGCAATGGCGGCAAAAGAGGGACGAACTGAGCTTACGGCAAAAGAAAACCAGGAACTCAAAGATTTAAAGGAATCGCTCGCAACAGAAAAAAAGAAACTGCTTTCCGGAGAAGAGGTCCTTGTTAACAATAGAGTGTATATTCTTGGAACAGATTCCCTCGGCAGGGATCTCCTTTCACGGATAATCTACGGAGGACAGGTTTCGATAATGATCGGTCTGATCGGAGCACTTGCTTCCATGTTTATCGGGGTTGTCCTTGGTGCATTATCCGGATACATCGGCGGACGGTTTGATACCCTGATGATGCGGTTTGTGGATATTATGTATTCACTCCCGTATATACTTCTGGTAATTATCTTTATGGCCATTTTCGGCAGGAACATAGCAAACCTGTTTTTTGCTCTTGCCATTGTCAGCTGGCTTACGGTGGCCAGGGTTGTCAGAGGGCAGGTTCTTTCGCTTAAGAACTCCGAGTTTATCGAAGCGGCAAGATCCAGCGGCGCTGGAACGGCACGGATTGTTTTTAAACATCTTATTCCCAATACTTCCGGAGTAATAATTGTTTATACAACATTGCGGGTTCCCGCTTTTATAATGCTGGAAGCGTTCCTCTCTTTTCTGGGCCTGGGAGTTCAGGCTCCCTTTGCTTCGTGGGGCGTTCTCATACAGGACGGGGTTTACGCCATGACAACCTATCCCTGGCTGCTGTGGTTTCCCGCTGCTGCAATGACCCTCTTTCTGTTTTCCATGAACTTTCTCGGTGACGGACTGCGGGATGCTCTGGATCCCCAGAGTAAGAACAAACTCTAATCCCTTTAAAGGAGCATGTACATATGAAGAAAGACATAATATTGAAAGTCGATAACTTGAGAACCTACTTCAACACCGATGATGGAGTGGTTAAAGCGGTTGACGGCGTATCCTTTGAATTGAGAAAAGGGGAAACACTGGGGATCGTTGGTGAGTCCGGTTCAGGTAAATCCGTTTCCAATCTTTCCGTAATGAATCTGATTCCTTCTCCTCCCGGGAAGATAATGGGAGGAACTGTCATTTTTGACGGGAGAAATGTTTTTGATTTAACCGAAGAAGAGCTGCGGAATATCCGGGGCGGCAAGATCGGGATGATATTTCAGGACCCCATGACCAGTTTAAATCCTTTTCTAAAAATATCGACACAAATGGTAGAAACTATTGTTCTTCATAAAAAGGTTTCCAAAGAGGATGCCAGAAAAAGAGCAATAGAGATGCTGGAAATGGTAGGAATACCAAAGGCGGAGAAAAGAGTGGATGACTACCCTCATCAGTTTTCCGGCGGTATGAGGCAGCGGGTTATGATAGCGATGGCCTTGAGTTGTGATCCTGAGATTCTTATTGCAGACGAACCCACTTCAGCTCTGGATGTAACCATTCAGGCTCAAATTCTGGAATTGATTCAGGACCTTTCGAAGAAACTCGGCACAGCGGTTATAATGATAACGCATGACCTTGGGGTTGTTGCCGGGATGTGTGATAACGTAAACGTTATGTACGCCGGCAAGGTAGTGGAGAAGGGTACCAACGATGAGATATTTGCCGATCCCAAGCATCCTTACACGCGGGGACTGATAAAGTCAGTACCCCGCCTGGATAAGCCGAAGCAGAAGAAGCTCTATTCCATCGAGGGACAGCCACCTAACGTCATTGATCTGCCTGAATGCTGCCCCTTCTTCCCCAGGTGTGAACATGCAATGGATAAGTGTAAAACTTCATATCCTCCTGCAGTGAAACTTGAAGGATCCAGAGAGGTAAGCTGCTGGTTATATGAGGAGAAAACAAGTGGAAAATAAGAATACACTATTGGAAGTTAAAGATTTAAAAATGCATTTCCCCATTGAAGAGGGTGTTATTATACGGAGAAAGGTAGGATACATACGAGCTGTTGACGGTATAGAATTTGAACTTGGTGAAGGTGAAACACTTGGTCTTGTAGGGGAATCCGGATGCGGGAAATCAACAACTGCCCGGTGTGTTGCTCAGTTGCATAAACCGACAACAGGAAGCGTTCTTCTTGAGGGACAAAATCTTTGTACTTCATCGAAAGTAGATCTCCTTAAAGCCAGGATGGATATGCAGATGGTTTTTCAGGACCCTTATGCATCCCTGAATCCCCGGATGACTGCCGGTAATATAATTGCTGAACCACTGCAGATCTTTAAGCAGCGGGGTGTTTTGAATATTGGCAGCAAGGAAATTGTTGAAAAAGTGGAAATGCTCATGGAAAAAGTAGGGTTGTCACGGTTTTTCAGGAACAGGTATCCCCATGAGTTTTCCGGCGGTCAGCGTCAGCGTATAGGAGTCGCACGGGCTCTCGCACTGGATCCAAAGATCATTTTGGCTGATGAGCCGGTCAGTGCGCTTGATGTATCAATACAGTCACAGATTCTGAATCTCCTGGCAGATTTCCAGAGGGAAATGAATCTGTCCTATCTGTTTATTGCCCATGATCTGGCGGTAATCCAGCACATAAGTGACCGGATTGCGGTAATGTATCTTGGGAAAATTATGGAAACTTCAGATTCAGAAGAGCTTTACAAGAATCCTCTCCATCCGTACACCGAAGCTCTTTTATCAGCTGTCCCGATCCCGGATCCCGAGATTGAAAGAGCAAGAAAGAGAATAATACTTACCGGTGATGTCCCTTCACCTGATACGGAACGGCATAGCTGTTATTTCTATGACAGATGCCCCAAAAAGATGGATAAGTGTGCAGAAGCTGTCCCCAGACTTGAAGATGTCGGCGGCGGCCACAAGGTTGCTTGTTTTCTGCATCATGACAGTACGGAATAGAAGGAAGAGAATTGATAAAAAAGAGCAGTTTAATTGAAAGCTGCTCTTTTTAGTTTGCCCAGCGAAGCGGGCAAACCCGATACATCCCTTTGTTTTCTGCAGAGTCCCGTTTACGTTACGTGCCGAGTTTTTTGTTGCAGAAAACGGCAATGTAAGCGGCATTGTCTTTTATTGTTTCACAGGTATGTTTCCCTGCTCCCCTCTCAATCTCCAAAGATGTACTGTTGGTCAATTCTACAGAAAAGGTGCAGAGTGGTTTTCCTTTATTATGGGAAACATTTGTATAGCGGAAACAGTGTATTTCATGAAAAGGAACAATCTTCCGGGTGTTAAAAATAGGGATAAGTTTCAATCCCCTGAGAGAGGTCATTGTGGAACTGCTTTTATCAAATTCCCATGTTTCCGTGTACAAGGCCCCTGCAAAGGATGCTAAGGCAAGCAGTATGGGAATCCATAACCGCGGTGAGGATTTGTCCGAATATATAATTCCAGCTGTAAACATTAAGCCAATGAGCAGGAAAAGCATCCGGTTCAGTAACGGAAGAGGAAGAGTCAGCAAGTTTTCTTTAATATACAGTTTCAGATTGTTAGTGAGCATTTGAATCTCCGGGGTTCCCTAAGGTACAAAAAGGTACGAAACCTTTTTCCCGTTTTTGTCTATGGCTTTTTTGGGATTATTGGGATCAATTATTTCTTTCCCGTCTGCAATAAAGGTATAGTACTGATTTCCGGAAGGGATCTTAATGGACAGTGAATATAATCCCGGTTCTCCCGGGTCTTCTTTCATCCTGAGCATGAAAGGGTCCCAGTTGTTGAAATTCCCTGCCAGAAAGACCGATTTCCCGCTATCGCCGCTGTATATGAACTGTACAGTCCTTCCCTGTTTAATTACCGGGGTCTCGGTGCTGTACTTTAAATAAGCAGGAATTTCAACCCTGGAAATAGTGAATCCGTCATTTGAAACAAAGGTCTGGGGGCTGTTTGGATCTGCGATCCACAAACCGTCTACAATAATTCTGTAATCTATACTAGCAATCCCTGCAGGAACATCGGCGACATAAATAAAGACATTTTTTCCATTCTTGAAGAATGGATAAACCACCCGGTAGTCTTCAAAACCGAATGAAATTCCCACCCTCCGGATGTAACGCTTTTTTGATGGAGCTGAATAGGAAAAAAGTACCTTTCTGCCGATAAATACCGGGGACTGTCCCTGCTCCGTATTGGTTATATGCATATGAATACTCACACTTTCGTTTGTTAGACCGGAAAGTCCGGAAAGAGCAAGAAAAGATAATAGTATGGTTAGTAAAACAATGTTATATTTTTTCATAGTTTCTTGTACCTTAATCGGTATAATATTTGCAGTACTTAAAGATATTTAAAATATTACTAAGAAAAGGATATACTGAATCCGAAGTAATAGAGAGGGAACTATGCCAACTCTTGAAGATATCAACAAAATAAAATCTCAGATTCTTGAAATAGGTCATGAACCGTCCATTCTCTCAGAACGGGGAGAGACTCCTGTGGATGTTGAACCCCCGGAATCAGGGATTCCGGAGGATTTGAATGAGCTTCTGGGAGATTCCCTGGAATCCTTCGATCTGGAGGATGATACAGACGTCACTAATGATTTTTTTATGGATGATTTGGAGGCACTCGAAGCAGACCTTGGTATGGGAGAGCAGGAAGAGAGCTCCGGGGAAAGTGAAGAGGTGGTGCCGTCAGAACCTGTAGAGGATACTGAAAACCTGGGGTTCCCTGAAGAGTCCCTGGAAGAGACTGATGATATGGCCCTCCCTGAGGGGGAATCTGAAGAAGAGTTTGATCTCGGCGGTCTGGAAGATGATTTTTCTTTTGAAAATGAGATATCCCCGGCTGAGGATTCCTCTCTGGAAGAAGGCCTTCCGGGGGAAGAGGATTTTTCCCTTGATGAATCCCTTGATGAATCGGCAGCTCCTGAACAGGAAACTGCTTCACAGCCCGGTGAGGAGATCGGCGAATTTGATCTCTCCATGGATGACGGTGAAAATCTCGATCTTGAAGAATTTGAAGTTGCCGACGAAGATATGGATCTTGATGATGAGTCCTTTGAAGTTGACGAGTTTGATCTCGGTGATCTTGGACAGGACTTCGGAGTACTCGAAGAACCAGAAGATTTAAGTTTTACCCCGCCCCCGGAATCACCCTTTGGCGGAACTGTTTCGCAGGCAGATACCGGCGAAGCAGTTCCTGGAGAAGAAGCTTTTGAGCTTTCAGATGAAGATTTTAAAAAGTTAACGGCCACCCTGAACACTCTTCCGAGGAATTTAAAACTAGTAATTGAAGAAGCAATAGGGGAAAAGAACCTTTCAGGGGATAAGCTGCAAAAGTTGACGGATGCTCTTGTTGCAGGAAAATCTCCTAAGGAAATAGCCTCCATAACCGGAAAAGTAACCGGCCGGAGAATAAAGATCCCCTCGGGATATGAAAAAAAATCGGGAATTCACTTCGAAGAGGAACGGAATACCTTTGAATACCGGTTTAAGCACGTAATTCTCCCCCTTGTACGGAGGATTATCATTGCAGGTGCAGTTGTTGCTGCATTGACCTTTGCCGGTTACAAGTTTGTCTATAATCCGATTTACAGTCTGATTCTGTACAACAAGGGATACAACGCTCTGGAAGAAAACAATTTTATCAGGGCAAACGAGTATTTTGACCGGGCGTCGGAAAAATCTGTGTTCAAGAAGCAGTTCTACCGGTATGCAGACGGGTATATTGAAAGGAAACAGTGGACCTATGCGGAAGATAAGTATGAGAGGCTTATAGAGCTTTATCCCTACGATAAAAAGGGTACTCTGGATTATGCCGCCATGGAATACCGGTATTTGTTTGACTACCGGAAGGCGTCAGACCTTTTGGAAAAGTTTATCGATGTTCCCGATAATGCAACAGATTTTGATGCCTTGCTCCTGTACGGGGATGTAAATCTGGACTGGGGCGGGGAAGATCCGGACCGGTATGAAGTTGCCAGACGGGCTTATGCCAGGTTAATGAAAAATTACGGAGCCACGAATACCCTCCTTATGCGGATGATGAAATATTTTATCAGAACAGATGACTATGAGCAGGTCGAGATTCTCAAAAACCGGTTTCAATCTGATAAAGAGCTTATTGTTGACCCTTATGTTTATGCCGAACTGGCGGAATATCAGATTAACAAAAACGATATCTCCGATGTAAAGGAGATACTGTTCAGGGCTAAAGAAGTGGATAGCTCCCTTCCGGAGATACACTATCAGCTATCAAGGTATTTCAGAAAAATAAATGACCCGGTGGAAGAGGACAAGGCGATAGCCCAGACACTGCATTATCTTGATGAAAAAGAGCCTCTTTCAATGAAGCAGAAAGAGATAAAGATTGATACTTACCGCCGTGCAGGTGAAAGAAGCTATGCAAAAAAGGAGTATCTCCAGGCTCAGGAATACTATGAGAAAGGAATCTCCTACCTGAATGAGTCACGAAAGCTCAGTGTTGTACAGTTCAGGGACAGTAAATACGGTAAACTGTACGCAGATCTCGGTGATATCTACTACTTCCAGGGGGGAGACATGAAACGTGCTCTGGTTATGTACAATACTGCGGAGAAAGAGGAATACCACTCTGATGATGTTTATTACAAGAAAGGGTTTATCTATTACAGATTCAGGGAATACAAGAAAGCCCTGCTGGATTTTTACAATGCAGCAGGAACATTTTCCACAAACACCAATCTTCTTCTCGCTACCTCTGATACCCTGTACCGCAGCAATGATCTTTTTCTTGCTGAGGGATATTACAATCACCTTCTGGATATTCTGGAGAACAGGCTGTATGCAGAGACTCCTCTGCAGCTTTCCTTTCGGGAGGATCACCGGAAACTGCTGCGGGATCTCATTGTTGCAACCAACAATATGGGCGTTGTACAGTACGGGTTGTATGAGAGAACAGGGGATCCCGAAAAATTTACCCAGGCGCTGGTGTGTTTTACCGAGGCTGGAGACTACTTTGACACCCTGACCAGAGACCCCGAGACAATGGAACGGACCCAAATGCGCAATCTGTCTTTCCTGAATCAGAAGAAACTACTGTATCCCCTGAAAGGATACTCCCTGGAGATATACGGGGATATTCAAAAAGATATGTACTATATGAGTTTCGATTAATCTTTCAGTTTGAACAATATTGTGATTTCCAGGGTCCCTTCTGTTTTTTTCCCGTCAATTGTTTTCGGAGAGAATGAGGTTTGCATTACCGTTTTTTCTGCTGTTTGATCCAGATCGTAATACCCGGATGTTTTTAAGATGGTACACGAGATTGGACGGCCTGCTTTATCTATGCAGACAGCCATCCTGACAGTTCCTTCAAAGCCCCTTTTCCTTGCCTTAAAGGGGTAATCCGGCTCTATCGGTGTTAATGGTGCAGGTTCTTTTATTACCGGAGAGGTATCAATGGTGTTGAATCTGAATTCTTCGGGTTTGATTACGGTGTTCGACTCTGCATGCTCATTATCTCCGGTGGCTTCTGTCTGGGGATTTGTGTTCTTTTCCGGTTGTGAATTCCGGGAAACTGCAGAGCTCTCTTTTTGTGTAACAACAGGCTTTTGAGTTGGCTTTTCGATTTTTTGCGAAACAGTCTTTTTTATTTCTTCTTTTTCCGGAACCGCTTTGCTGCGGCCGATTGAAAGTATGGTAATCTTCCGGGGAGCGGGCTTTGGGAAGGCTTCTTTTTCTTTGGGAAATGCCAGCCCTGCTCCCGTTAGAACAGCAGCATGGAGAAATAATGATCCCCATGCTGCAATAATCATTAGTTTGTTTTCTTCTAATAGGCCCACTTCAAACCGGCTTCAAATGTTCTGCCAGGCATGGGATACAGGGACTTCTGACTTGTCCAGGAGCCCCAGTAAGTCAGGGTAGGTGTTCTATCGTTCAGAAGATTCTTTCCTGCCGCATAAAGGTGGAAGTTATTGTTGATACGCCAGTCAACTCTTACGTTCCAGTCAAACCTTCCCGAAATGGTATCCTGTGCATTGCCATCATCAATATAGTATTCAGAAGAATATCTTCCATCGGTGATTACGGTAAATGATTTTACAGGAGATACAGAAACTTTTGCGTAGATTGTGTGTGCAGGAACCCTGGGGATTATCTTTTCTGTATCGGTAAACTCGGCATGATCGTAGGAATATCCGGCGGAGAAACCGATAATGCCTTTTGAATAGGATGATTCCAGGGCCGCTCCGTAGTGGGTTGTTGAACCCATGTTTTCATTCTGCCAGGTTCCCGAGTTGTACATTATCTCATCTTCCATATTTATAAGATACGGAGCTGCGGATATGCTGAATGGTCCTGAGCCGTACCGGACTGCGAGAGTGTAACTGTCGCCGGTTTCAGGATTGAGATCCATATTGACTGTAACGGGTCCGGAATAATAGGATGCCTGTTCATCAAGAAAGGGATACCGGAAAACCTTTCCGTATCTGAAACTTGCATCAATATTGGGAGAGACAATGTATACGATCCCTGCATCGTAGACAAGGGCGTTATGGGTGACTTCCGGGTCAGAGTCGAGATCTGAGTAGTTGTATCTTAGTCCGCCGTCAAAGATGAACCGGTCACTATAGTTTGCCTTTGCTCTTGCCCAGAAAGCTGAATCATTTCTTGTAAGTTCGTTCTCAACAGTCTTTGTAGTTTGTTCTGCATCGCTGTACTTAGAGATTGAAAGATTGTGCTGCCTGAAGTCGATTCCTCCTGATGCGGTAATCTCGGTTGAATCTCCGGCAAAAAAGCTGCCGTCTGCCTGCAGCCCTGCGGATAGAGTGCCAATAAGTGTGTCAGAGAAAGAACTCCATGATGTCATGTCCGAGCTGTAATCCTCTACCGAATATGCGAGCGGCATAAAAACATTAATAGAACCAACTGAAAAAGCTGCAGAACCTGTTACCCCGTAGCTGTCGGAACTTCCTTCATCATACTGGTTAACCGCCTGGTCGGGATCGTCATTGTACTGTGCTTTGGTCAGTCCTCCAGGGAGCTGATATTCACTTGTTGAGTAGTTGAGTTTGAGTTTTGTTTTTACTCTTTTCAGGTCGTAAAAGGTATCAATGTTTGCGCTGATAACAGAGGAATCGGATCTGTCTCTGGCTGGGTTTTTGTCCGATCTGTTAATTCCAAGTGCAATACCGGCAGTTTTGCTGCCACAGGATGCCGAAATGGATTGAGTGTTTGTAAGAGTGCTTGTAATACTCGTGGATACGGATGCAGAGATCCCTTCGGGCTGTTTGGTGATTATGTTTATAACACCCGCAATCGCCTGGTCGCCGTACAGAGACGACATTGCCCCCTTTACAATCTCGATTCTGTTAACACTTGAAAGGACAATAGTGTTTAGGTCAAAGGCTGCCATGTCAGGTCTGTTCACCGGCTTTCCATTTACCAGGATCAGAGTTCTTCCAAAGCTTCCGTCTCCAAATCCCCCCATGCTGACTGACTGTTTTGCGGGTGATGTTTCTCTAATGGATATGTCCGGAATGGTTTTTAAGACGTCCAGCACGGTTGTTTCTTTCGAAATTTCCTCTTTGGGAATTACCCTGACGTATGCCGGAGTTGTTTTTGAATCTTCTTCGATTCTGGATGCAGTTACAACAACTTTTACATCTGCAAAAATGGATACCGACAAGAATGCCAGTATCATGGAAATGATACGACGTTTCATAAACGTACCTCCACAGTGATTTTTTAAGTTTGCCGAGTATACTGGCTTACGGCTCTAAATATTCCCGCCTTCCCGTTAAGTGGCAAAGGGAATATCCGTCACCGGATACAGTTGGTAGAGGACAGCTGCGGATTCTTACCGCATTCCTCGGCAATACTTTATTAAAAAAACAGCCTAATTCCTTTTCTGATTTCTGTCAACCTTAGAACATCCAGCCGAACTTGTCTTCAACCTTTCCGTACTGGATTCCCTTAAGGGTTTTTAACAGTGATCTTGAAAGATCCCCCATCTTTCCGTTGTTGAATACAGCGGTTGTACCGTCCTTTGTAATAGACTCAATGTATCCTACTCCGGCTGCCGTACCGGTAACAAAACACTCTGCTGCTTCACTCATTGCTTCATCTATGGTGATTCGGCGTTCTTCAGTTACCACTCCCATATCCTGAGCCAGAGTAAGAACACTCTTACGGGTAATCCCGGGAAGGATGGTATCGGAAAGTTCGGGGGTTACCAGTTTCCCGTTTTTAAGCAGAAAGAAAATGTTGCAGGAAGAACCTTCTTCCACATACTTTTTTTCTTCTGCATCCAGGAAAATAACTTCCATGTACCCTTCTGCTTCAGCCTTTTTCTTTTCAAGGATAGGTACCACATAGTTGGAATCACTCTTTATCCAGCCGGTACCCCCCTTGAACGCCCTGATTTTATCGGTAACCCTTGCTTTCGTATTCCCGGGTCTGAAATAAGCACCTACGGGAGTTGCAATAAATACAACCCAGGGTTCGTGGCTTAATCCCAGGCCTATTCCCGGTTCAGAGTAGGTAAAGGGCCTAAAATAGATTGACTCTCCTGAGAGGAAATCATCCTTCTCCCAGCCGGCATCATAAACAGGTCTGAAACCCAGATCGCTGTTCTTTTTCAACATCTCCAATGCCGCATTGATAAAAATATCTTCCGGGAAAGGAGGCATCCCGAGCCCTTTCATGGAGCGTGCAAGACGTACGGCGTTTTCGTCGGGTCTGAAAAGTTTTACGTTCCCGTCTGCCTGGGGATACGCCTTCATCCCTTCAAAACACCCCATCCCGTACTGGGTTGTATAGTTAACAAGAGGCAGTTCAGGGAAAGAATTCCGTGCTTCAAGCAGTTTATCCCGTTCTTCTTCACGTAGAGCTGCTTCCTCTTCCGGGGTTTTATGAGGTTTAAGCGTGAAATTTTCATTCCACTTCCCGTCTGTATACTTTGCTGTATACGTCCAGGGATATATTGCCAACGAAAAACCTTTAGCCATGACTTTCTCCTGTAATTTTATTTTTATGTGGTTTCAGTTTAAAACAGTACTTTCAGGTGGTCAACAGGGGGGAATCTGGAAATAATTAAAAAAAACGGGTATAGTATGAATATGGTAGACAATATATTTATTTTGGCCGGGGGTGCAGGTACACGGCTCTGGCCGGCATCAAACCGGAATACCCCAAAACAATTTTTAAAAATCAAGGACGGGAAATCACTCCTGCAGTTGACTATTGAAAGAGCGATGTTCCTTGAACCATCCGGGGAAGTATACATAATTACCCTGAAAGAACAGATGGATGCAGTTATTGAGGAGTGTCTCAAGCTGGATGAGGGAAAAGAGAAGATAGTTATACTCCCCGAGCCGCAGCCGAGAAATACGGCACCGGCCATAGCTGCAGCAGCAGGTTATCTGAGGGACAGAGGCCGGGGCGGAGAAAGTACGCTGGTTATGCCGGCAGATCACCTGATAACGCCTGCTGAGGCTTTTAAAGCAGATGCAGAAAAGGGGACGGAGCTTGCAGAAAAGGGGTTTCTCGTCACCTTCGGCATTATTCCTGTGTATCCTGCCACCGGTTATGGGTATATAGAGGCGGGTAAAGCTGCAGGCGATGGTTTTCTGGTAAAAAGATTTCGTGAAAAGCCGGATGCGGAAACAGCGGCAGAGTTTCTCGAGCAGGGCGGCTTTTACTGGAACTCAGGGATGTTTCTCTTTAGTCCGGATGTATTCTGGGGAGAGCTGGAGAAATCTTCCCCTGGTATTGCAACGGTATTTGAGGGGATCGGGACGAAAGATTCATTCAGGATTGAGAAAGGGATCGGTACAATTTTAAACACCCCGGAACTTGCAAAAATCTATGCCGCGTCTCCTAAAGATTCAATAGATTATGCGGTTATGGAAAAGAGCAGGAG
>QNBL01000045.1 GCA_003641695.1 Spirochaetota bacterium | reverse complement strand
GCTGAGTTCTGGATGGTTGAACCGGAGTTGGCTTTCTGCTCTCTCGACGGGAATATGGAAACGGCGGAGAAATTTCTTAAATACATCCTTGAGTACACTCTGGATACCTGCAGCGAGGATATGGAGTTTTTCAATAAATTTATTCACAAAGGTATCCTCGAAAGCCTGCAGCACGTAATTGATACTCCCTTTACTCACATTACCTATAGTGAAGCCGTAGAACAACTTGAGAAGAGTGGAAAAAACTTTGAGTATCCCGTTTCCTGGGGGAAAGATCTTCAATCGGAACATGAAAAGTATCTTACTGAAGAAATATTTAACGGCCCCGTAATTGTAACTGATTACCCCAAAGAGATTAAAGCCTTTTACATGAAATTGAACAATGATAACAAAACTGTCCGTGCCATGGATATTCTTGTCCCCAGACTTGGAGAAATCATAGGCGGCAGTGAGAGGGAAAACGACTATAACAAGCTATTGGGCAGGATAGACGAACTGGGCCTGGACCGGGAGGATTACTGGTGGTACCTGGACCTGAGGAAATACGGAAGTGTGCCCCATTCAGGATTCGGGCTTGGGTTTGAAAGGATCGTTCAGTATGTTACCGGTATGCAGAATATCCGTGACGTAATTCCTTTCCCGCGGGCAGTAAAAACAGCAGAGTTCTAATGAACACTTTTTAAAAAACAACACTGTCTACAAGTTTGTTCGGACGGTGCTGTTTTATAAATTTTAAAAGATCCCCCCGGGAAACAATGCCCACAGGAAACGAATCCTGAACAATCGGAAGATGCCCTATATCGTTAGAGTACATAAGTTTCTCAACTTCCCTTATCGGGGTATGTATCTCTGCAGTAACAACCCGGACTGTCATGTAACCTCTAACAGGAGCATGCATCTGATCAGCTTTTCTCCCCTTCATAATATCCCTGAGGGTTATAAACCCCTTGATTCTGCCCTCATCGTCCGTCACCGGAGCTCCGGTATGATTGATTGACTCAAGAAATATTGATGCATCTTTCAAAGTCCAGTTTTCGTTGATGTTCTGAACATTCCGGGACATTATATGCTCTGCTGTAACCGCCGGAATAATCTTCTCTTCAAGAAACCGCAAAAGGTCATTACTAACCTCCTCTCCATTACGTCCTTTGAAAACAACAGAAGCAGCCATGGCATGACCGCCGCCGCCCAGAGCTCCTAAAAGATCATGCAGATTGATTGCTTCCTTCTGACTCCGGGCAATTACAATCGAGCTTTTTGATTTAATAAAGCTGAATACTGCAAAAAAAGCATCCGGATTTTCAACCTCAAAAACCTTTTCCACAACCGAAGCAAGACCGCTTACCTGATTCTCCATCTCAATAAAACTGAAAACAACAAGATGCCCTTTGATTTCACGGTAAACCAGCCGGTTTAATATTTCATGGAACATTGTAAGCTGGTACTCCTCCTTGAGTGTCTTCAGAAATTCCCGTATTACCGAAATTTGGGCTCCCTGATTCATGAGGTAGTGTGCAACTCTGAAATCTTCTATTGTTACGTTCTCATGGGTAAAATTCCCCGTATCGGCAAATATTCCCGTAAGAGCAATTGTTGCTTCATCCGGGGTTATCGGTATTTTCTTCTCCATCAGCTCAAGACCAAGGATCGTGGTATTTGAACCATAGTTTCTATACCTCAAATCATCCGTTTCAATATCGTTGGAATCCGATGGATGATGGTCGTAAACGATTATCTGTGAAGGCTTGGATGCAAATACTTTGGTATATTCGGCGATCCTTTTTTTTGAACGTGTATCCACAACTACCAGACTCTCAACCTCAGCGCCTTTTATATCCTTCAGAGTAAGAAAAGAAAAATAATTTTCATAGAGCTTGAACAGTTTTTTTGCAACCGGATGTATGTGCCGGCTTGCTACGAGCTGATGATCAGGGTACAGTTTTTTTGCCAAAGCCAAGGATCCCAGACAATCCATATCCATGTTGGAATGCCCCACAATCAGTTTCATTTAATATTACTCCTCCTACAAAAACCCAAGAGAAAACCAGGGAACATACGTTATCAGCAGCACCGCCACCAAAAGCAGTATAAAGAAAGGAACTACTGTTTTGTATATTGAGGTCATCGGCTCTTCAAATCTGTAAGCTGCCAAGAAGAGATTTAAACCCACCGGAGGCGTCAGATATCCGAGTTCCATATTTGCGAGGAATATAATCCCCAGATGCACCGGATCTATTCCGAAAAGTTTACCAAGAGGAAGAATAAGGGGTACAACCACCATTATTGCGGAAAAAATATCCATAAGCATACCGGTTGCAAGAAGAGCCAGATTGAGCAGAATAAGGAAAACATACTTTGAATGAATATGAGCTTCCACAAATGCAGTAAGCTTAACAGGAATCTCCGCATCAACAACAAAATACGAAAGACCCCGGGAGGAAGCAAGTATTATAAGAACTCCGCCAACTATGGGAATACTCTTTAATAAAACCTTTCCTAAATCCGCAAACTTTATATCCCGGTGAATTACCATCTCAGCAAAGAGGGAGTATATAACGGCAACCGCTCCTGTCTCTACAATTGTTGTTATCCCTCCGAAATAAAAATACATGATAATAAACGGAAGGAGTATCTCCCAGAAAGAATCTTTAAAAGATCTGACTATCTCACCTATTTTTAAAGGTATCCGTGGAATTTTATTCCGCATCGCTGCTACAACACCAAAAACCGACAGAGCTATAACCATAAGGACGCCGGGTATTATTCCTCCTACGAACATACTCTTGATGCTGATCTGAGCTACAACCCCATAGAGGATAATAGGAAGACTGGGAGGGAACAGAAGACCGATACTTCCGGAGGAAGTCAAAAGGCCATGAACAAATTTCTTTCCGTAGCCTCCTTTCTCCATGAGAATATAGGATAACAATCCTCCAAGGGCCAGAATTGTAACACCTGATGCACCGGTAAAGGTGGTAAAAAAGGCGCTGACCAGAACTGCTGCTACCGCCATTCCTCCGGGAACCCAGCCAAACATAGACCGGAAAAAACCTATAAGCCTTTCCCCTGCCTTGCTTTCTGATAAAATAAATCCGGCAAGGGTAAACATCGGTATTGCAGCAATAGTCTTTCCGGTAAGCATGGAATAGGCTTCGTTGGGAATAAGTTCCAAACTCCCGTATGCTCCTGCAAACAGTATGTAGGCAATCCCCCCGAGAACAATAAACAAAGGAAGCCCGAAGAGGGCTGCAGCGGCAATAATGAGTACAACAGGAACATGTACCGTTTGAAATATGGTGTAATAGAAATCTGTAAGAATATCAAAAACAGGCGGAACATCCGGCAGAAGAGCGTAAAGTACATTTGTAAGTGAGGGCATTGCAAGAACAATCCCAAAGAGCATTCCAAAACGGACTATGATTCTCCCCTTTTTTGAAAGCGAGGCACTATTGGAAAACCGGTAAGCAATTATCAAATACCCTATGGGCATAATGGCACTAAGAAATCTAAGGGGGAAAATTCCTGCCTTCTGTCCGGGATCAAAGGCCATCAGGACCATTGCAATTCCGCTTACGGCAAAGGCTGTACTTATGGAGGAAGCGGTAAAGGCATTCACTATTCTTACAAACTCTTTTGCCTTCCCTTTCAGAAGATCCAGTCCTACGGTTATCGACAGGTGTCGTTCCTCTCTGGAAGTAATAATTCCTCCGACAAAGGTTATCCAGAGAACAAGGTGGGTTGTGTATTCATCACTGGCAGGAAGGCCCTTTTTAAAAACCGTCCGGAGGAATATTTCCATAAACGGAATCAGGGCAAGGAGGAAGATAAGAACAGCTGCAAAAAGGTCCTCAACTTTCCGCAGCAACGGTTTAGTTTGTTCCTGAACCATTCATTTCCCTGTATTCTTTTGTATAACCTGTTACCTCTTCGAAGACATCCCTGGATATGATTTTTCCTATAACCCCGGTCCCGCCGTATATATCCTTGATAACCTCATCCCAAGCCTGCTCTATCTCCGGAGTTGATTCCTGAACAGTCAGTCCATTTTCAAGAAGAAGCTGGAAAGCCTGATCTTCCAATTCCCTGCTTTTCACATCAAGATCAGCTACCACCTCTTTTACTATTTCAAGGAATTCATCGTGATACTTTTCAGGGATCTTCTTCCAGGAACGCTCTCCAAGTACAATAGCACCGAGAAGAGGGGAAATCGGATAGTCAAGCATATTATCCGCGAGAGTAAATACCTGATAAGCTGCAGCAATCAGCGGTGAGATTAAAAGGGCATCCACTCTTCCACTCTGTAAACTTGAAAGCCAATCAATAGTATCGGAGGGAACTATATGAAACCCCATATTTTTCAGGATCTGTATAAGAACATCCTCACCGGAGGTAAATCCAAGCTTCTGTATCTTTAAATCATCAGGATATTTGACAGGATTCCTAGAGAAAATCTTCATCCAGCCGGCCATTGTCCAGCCTATCAACTTGAACCTCTTCTCTTCCATTATCCGTTCATAAGTAGGATCAATCTTTTTCATTACGTAATCAAGCTCACCTTTATTCTTGATTATCAGCGGCATAGTCAGAATGAGCAAATCGGGAGCTATCATATTCAGCCCCATGGACGATAAAACAACACCGTCCAAGGCACCGACCTTTACTTTACGAAGCATATCAGCTTCTCCCCCGGCAATACCGCCGGGGTATATCTTTAAAAGAACTCTCCCTCCGGAAGCTTCTGCCCAGCGGGAACTTATCTCAGTCAGGGCTTTATCCCAGGGCGAATTCCTCGGAGCAACACTCCCGACCTTAAGGGTTAACGAAAAAACCGGAACCGTCGTAAGCAGAATCAGGAGAACCATTATTATCTTATGTCTTTTAAACATACTTACCTCTCTTTACACTAGGGCACAATAAAAAAATCATCACTGTGATCAAGATACCAGTGGGCTTTTCTCTGTCCGATTATGTTTACCAGACGGTCTGCAGGATACAAATCGGGATTTATATTAAGAGCCTTAGTTAAAAGCTCCCTGAATAGATCATAATTCTGCTCTTTTACACAGACAGACACTGCAAAAGATACATAGGGAGAAACTTTCAATCCGGTAGAAAGATCGACCGCTCTGTTAAAATGAAATTCTGCCTTTTCGCTGCTGCTCATCTGTTCAAACACAAGAGAATGCTCTTTGTAATAATCAGTCAATATCCGGTAAACAGAGAATTCCCCCTCCCTGTCATTGAATCTGTAAATCAGAGAATCAGGTATGGATGCAAATATGGAAAGCAACAACTCATGGAGTGCGCCTCTGTTGTAATCCGGGTCGATACGGAAGGCTGCAGCTACAAATGACACCCCCTCCGGAACGTGAAGCATCAGCTCCGGGTTAAAGGTATCTATGGAAAACTCTCCGAGTACAGCAGCGGCTTTCCAATAAAAAAGGGAAACATCTTCAGGTCCGCTCCCGGCAAAAGCGCTATCCCAGTCTCCAGCTTTGAAGTGATTAGAAAATCCAGGGTGTTTAAGCTCTATGGCCTTTGAAATATATGAACTTCCCCTCCGGTACAGCCGTACAGCCCTCTTCAGCATAAGCTCTTTCTCAGCCTGTTTGTCATAGCCCATAAGTTCAGCCGGTGACTGCAGAAAAGCATTCGCATAGGAGATAAACCCCGAACCGGCTGCTTCGAGAAGTTTTACATTTTCGGGATCGGACTGAAGCAGTCCCTCATACATCTTCAGGGCAAAAGGAAGCGCATCAGCGATCAGCTCCGGATCGTCATCACCGGTAAAGAGGGTACCGCCGCTCGTACCGGTAAGGGCATTTGCAACGAGATGAACAGCAAACCTGTTTATTGAGCAGGAAGTAAACACCAATACGGACAGAATTACTATAACTGTATATAAAATCTTTTTCATATCTACTTTAAACATACACTAAAATCTGCAGAAATCAAATCATTTTCCTGCATTATTGATCCACTGTCTGAGCTGCTTATCAAAGGCGGCGGCGAATTGCTGAATATCCCTCTGGCTCATGGGCTTGGTGGTTTCAGAGACTATCCCGTAACTCCGAAGCTCGGTCATGGCGTTACGCATGGATAACCTTTCCCTGATATTGCTGCTGTCCATAACACTTCCCCGATCATCAAGAACCAGAACTCCTTTGGCAACAAGATCAGCGGCTAAAGGGATATCACGGGTGATTGCCAGGTCCCCTTCCGATGCACGAGCGACAATGTAAGCATCTGCAACCCCTTCTCCTTTCTCTACAACAATCAGAGAACTGTTGTTGCTCTCAACTCCGGGAATCTCACGGTTTGCAACAAACACCGCATTAATACCAACCCTGTTTGCCGCCCGGATCACTATCTCCCGTATCTTTACAGGGCATGAATCCGAATCTATCCATATAATCACTCATCACCGTCCAGTTCAGATGTAACAGGTACCGATGAAATATAACATTCTGCAGTCCCCGTTAAAGTGTAACGCCGGAGAGCAAAAGGAATAAAAATACTATCCCCCTTAAAAATATCAATACTTCCTCCGGAATACTCCAGCTTTCCGCTACCCTGCACACAGAGCACTATCTGTGCTGAATCAAGTTTCACCTCAATGGCATCACAACCTGCCCCGAGAACAGCTCTTTCGAGAAGAAATTCCTGTGCTCCTGTTTCGTAGGAAAACAAACACTCCTTTATCTCTTTCCCTGTAATAAGCGTTGGCTTTCCGGCCCCGAAATTGAGAACTTTAAGCAGTTCATCCAGATCAACATTCTTTGGAGTCATCCCCCCCCTGAGAACATTGTCGGAGTTTGCCATAAGCTCAATCCCCGTTCCATCAACATAGGCATGAAGCTCCCCGGGTCCCTGAAAAAGTGCTTCCCCTTTGTTTAATGAGAATACGTTTAAGAAAAGAGGAGAAAGGACCCCAGAATCTCCGGGATAAAGCTCTGCAAATTTCCTAACCAGCTCTGCCTCTCTGCTGCTTTCCCCTGTTGCCCAGGAAAGCACTTCTTCAATCAACTCACTTTTCATTTCTTTTTCAAAAGACATATATGTTGAAAAGAAGTTTTTGAGGACAGCAGGTTCTTCTTTTTCTTCTGCAGGATTCAAAGCAGGATACAGATATCTTTTGTACTTTTTACTTCCGGTTCCTTCAAAGAGAGTATTAATCTCCTGAGAAGTCCTGAATCCGCACATTGCGGTAAATGGGGTAAGTGCACATATAATTTCAGGTTTATGGTTATTGTCCCGGTAGTTTCGATTGTACGCATCAAGGGGAATAGAGGCCATGTTCTCTCTTTCAAACCCCTCTTCTGCCTGCTTTTTGTTTGGATGAGCCTGTATAGAGAGAGGTGAGCCTGCCGAAAGCACTTTAAAAAGGAAAGGCAGACTGTCGCCGAATCGATTAATAGTTTTTTTCCCGAGAATATTTTGAGGATCTGATTTGATTATATCAGAAACGGGCCGCCCATCCTCCAGAGCAACCGATTCTCCTCTGGGATGAGTCCCCATCCACAGCTCAGCATAGGGCTCCCCTTCATAATTGTCAATTCCCAAAAGATCAGGAATAAAATCTGCAGTTCCCCAGGGGTAATGCATCACACTGTTCTTCAATTTAATTGGTTTCATGGGATAAGTGTACCTTTAACATATCCGGAGGTCAATAAAAGTGGAGTATTTTATTGAAACCGCTGCCGGAAATGGTGTATAAATAAGTGAATAGTATAATTTCAAGGAGTATTTTATGGAATTTTCCCCTCTCCAGAAGGCACGTTATGAATACGTTCCAAAATTACCGGAGGTACTTAAGAAACCAGTCAATAAACTTACCGTAAAAACCGGTAAAACAACCCGCCCGGAGTCTGATGCAGATGAGATCAATACTCTTTTCCCGGAAACATTCGGAGCCCCCCTGATAGAGACCGTTGAAGGATCCTCAGATGAGAACAGAGCTCCCCTCAATGTAGGAGTCGTTCTTTCCGGCGGACAGGCTCCAGGCGGACATAACGTAATCTGCGGCCTTTACGATGCATTAAAGAAATCCCATCCGGGCTCCAAACTCATAGGATTTCTTGGAGGACCTTCCGGAATTCTTGAAAACAAAACTGTTGAGATGTCGGATACGGTAATCGATGAATACCGCAACACCGGGGGATTTGACATAATCGGCTCTGGAAGAACAAAACTGGAAAGCGAAGTTCAGTTTGATATTTGCGCAGATGTCTGCAGAATCCATGACATCACTTCGATCGTCATTATCGGAGGAGACGATTCCAATACAAATGCTGCAGTTCTGGCTGAATATTTCAAGGCAAAACAAACAGGCATTTCGGTTATTGGTGTGCCAAAAACAATCGACGGAGATCTTAAAAATGAATATATAGAGGTTTCCTTCGGGTTTGATACTGCGACTAAAACATATGCTGAACTTATCGGTAACATTGAAAGGGATGCCAACTCGGCTAAAAAGTATTGGCACTTTATAAAGCTTATGGGCAGGAGTGCTTCACATATCTGCCTCGAATGCGCACTTCAAACCCATCCTAATATTGCCATAATCTCCGAGGAGGTTGAGGCTGAAAAACAAACCTTAAATGATATAGTAAACTCAATTGTACATACAGTTGTGAAAAGAAGTGAACTCGGCAAGAATTACGGGATTGTTCTGGTACCTGAAGGATTAATTGAATTTATTCCGGAGATGAAACTGCTTATAGAGGAAATAAACACCCTTCTTGCTGAACATGAAGAACATTTTAAGACCCTAAATACCTTTGAAGAACAGGCACGGTGGATAAACAAGAATCTTTCAAAAGATTCCTCCTATGTGTTTTCATCTCTCCCCGACAATATTCAGAGACAGCTGCTCATGGACCGAGATCCCCACGGAAATGTCCAGGTTTCCAGGATAGAAACTGAGAAGCTTTTGATAGAGATGGTTGACTCCAGACTCTCAGAGCTTAAAAACGAAGGTAAATTCCCCGGGAAGTTTTCTTCCCAGCATCATTTCTTCGGGTATGAGGGACGCTGTGCATTCCCTTCCAACTTCGATGCCGACTACTGCTACTCCCTTGGGTACAATGCATACGTACTTATTGCCTCCGGTCTTACAGGGTATATATCCACAATTGGAAATACTGCAAAAAGTGCTGATCAGTGGACTGCGGGAGGAACTCCTGTCACCATGATGATGAACCTGGAAAAGAGGCACGGTAAGATGAAGCCGGTTATAAAAAAAGCTCTTGTTGATCTGGAGGGAAACCCCTTCAAAGTATTTAAAGAGAACAGGGAAAAGTGGGCGCTTAAATCGGATTATGTTTTCCCGGGAGCCATTCAGTACTACGGTCCTGCCGAAGTATGCGATGCTCCGACAATCACATTGAAACTTGAAAGTGAATAACTCCCCCCCCCTCCAAATAAAGGCTGTCATGGAGGGGGCATCTTCTATCTACCCCATGCCGTGGTACTCTTTAAAAAACAGCGAGAGCCTAATAAGACTATTCATTTCGTCTTCTTTTTATCTTCCTCCTTGAAAAGGATATACCTCCGAATCCGCTTATAACCGCAATATAAAACCCTAGATCATACCACCATCCTGTATTTATACTTTCATAGACTCTGATGTTCTTTTTGAAAATCCCGGCTACAAGTGAAAAAGGCGCTATCCATCCATGCCAGATACCCGAAAAAAAGCCTGAAGGATTGTCCCCCGTTGCTTTCCCATCACCGGGTATGCAGCCGGTAAGGGTAACTACTACAAGAATGGTAATAATAATTCTCATTATTGTTTTCATTTTAATCTCCTGTAAATTACATTCTCATCTTTATATGAATGATAGTATAAATGAGATGCAAATACCAGAAAATGAGCTTTTTATACCTCCGCTGTATCTATTTTTTTCGTAAAATAAGAAAAACCTCACCCGGTTCTATAAAATCTGCAAAATTTTTCCGAGGATTAAGTGCAATAATGTGTTTTATAAATGGAATCCAGTCCATTTCTCCAGCTGACTGTAGTGGTTCCGGAAGTTCTGAAGTATGGGAACTCAAATACTCATGAAGCTTCCAGACTGATTCCCCTTTCTGTACTGTCCACTCATATCCGCTGTCTGTCTCCTTGAGTTTCCAGCCGGATGATGCTTCTGCAGAAGGAGGAGTACTGTTCAACTGAGTCTTTGTAGCAGCAGATTCAACTGCTTTTTCAGGTACAGGAAGTACGGGAATTGCGGTATGAACAGGTTTTTTATTCAGGATAAACCAACTTGTAGAAATTGAAACTACAAAAACAGCAGCCCAAACCAGGATCCTCATGGTATATTTTTTCCTGCTGCCGTTGGTTTTTTCATACTTTTTTGATTTTAAAATGTTGGGAAAAGATGTTTTCCCTGCAACTAAATCTGAAAGACTGAATTTTCTTAATTTAAGTTCGTATTGTTCATCAGATTCAACCGGCAGACTGGAAGCTGTTTGTGATTCAGGAGCTTTCTGAGATGAACTGCCTGTTTTTTCTTTCTTGCTTTTTCCTCTGCTCTGATTCTTTTTCACTTTTTCACTTTTTTTTATGCTGTCTATACTTTTTTCACCCTCCGGGAAAGTCACTGTATTTTTAGAAACAGAATTGGAAAAGGTTTTTATTTTTTGGCTTTGAGAAGGTATTACCAGAGCTTCCCCGGAAGTATCTGGTGAAGGTTTTTTTCTACCTCCGGACTCACCATTTCCTTTCGGAACTTTATTACCGGATTCACTGTATTCTTTCGAAACATTACCATTTTTCTTTTCTGCAGCTTTAGTTTCTACAGCATCGTTTCTCACCATTTTCGGAACAGCGGGCTTTTCTAAGGTCATAACAGGGTTTTCACCATCTGCAGGAGTACGGAAATCATCCTCTCGGGATGCATTTTCCTCTTTTGATCTCGCTTCCCCCTGTTTACTCTTAATTGTAATGAACCCCTGCTCCCGTGATTCTCTCTCCATTTGTATTTTTACTTTCTCTACAACATCCTGAACTTCAGGACTGTTTTCAGAAGAAAATATTTCTTCGAGAACATCTTTTATCGACAGAAGGTGCTTTCGGACACCCATTGCTACTTCGGTTGGTATATCTGCATCAATACAGTAGAGGAGCAGGTTCAACATAGCTCTGTTTTCATTGTTTAAATCGACACGGCAAAGGAGCATAGTCATATAAAAAATGGTTAACTCAGGGTCAGCTTCCGAAATAATGGATGTAACCGACAAGGCTTTTAGCAAAGCAGTTTTTTTATTAATAAAAACCCGCTCGGTAATGTTATAGAATAAATCCTTTGAAAGAGGAGGTTTTCCTTTAAAAATATATAAACTCAGACTATTGAAATCTTCGTAGGTAAGTCTTCCTGAAAGGACGGTGTAGAGAATCCTGATTAACTCTTTATCATCAGTATCAAGAAGTTTGAGAAGAATAATGGCCAGAATTTGGGATGCACTCTCGATATTTTTATGATCAAGCGTTGAATATGCCCATTCCTGCACATACTTTCGATCATTTCCAGCCATTCCGTCCATAAAAGAGACTATTTTTTGACTCATCTGGGTACACCATCCATGCACCCGGAAATATTCATCAAGATCATCAAGCTGTTTTATCGTTTCACTTCTCGTCATCTCTTTTACATTTCGGACATACAGCTGTATATTCTTAGATTTTATTTTATATTAATTTAAACTGATAGCTCTTCGTACCGATAAGGAATACAGAGGACTATAATGAGCGATATACTACTGACAAACGACTACGATGAAATAATTACAAAAAATCGTCACACGATACTTGATGGTATATTCGGTGCTCAAACACCTCAACAG
>QNBL01000044.1 GCA_003641695.1 Spirochaetota bacterium | reverse complement strand
TCGCCGGTTGCTTCTTTGAAGGCCCGGAAGTGATCCGGAATCCAGTCGGAAGGTCTTGTGGAATAGTCATCACTGTCCCAGTCTCCCAGAAGCACCCGCCATGTTGTATGGGAGATCTCACTTTCCATTATCGAATTAATGATACGGACAGCTTCTCCCTTATAATTAATAGTTCCGGTTAAACCCCATTTTGCGTCTGCCAGCAGGAGAGCATAGGCAATATCGATATCGCCGTCGGAGGCGCTGTCCGAACGGAGGTTTGTATCTTCGTTTTCCGGAATGATCCAGGACATTAAATTTTTATTAATTGTACTGGGGAAGGCTTTGTACATGTTGTACAATCCGTCAAACTCCGTCTGTTTGTCCATAAGTGCGGTAATTATCATACCATATCCGTGTCCCTCGGATGTTGCCTTTGCATCTGTACCGCCCCAGGATGAGGGGGTGTCACCGTTTGACTCCCCGAGAACATAGTACCACGTTGTCTCTACAGTTGACTGTTTAAGATACTTGCCTGACCAGTAATCCCAGTACTGCTGGACATGGGCTTCCATATCCGATTGCGTGTACTGCGACGGCTTAATAGGACTTGTGTAGGTATAGGGGTACGAATCATAGCTTACCGCCTGCGGAGATGTCCTGCAGGACCCGAAGGTAAATAGAAATATTATGAGTATTAATATCACGATCAGTCTGTTCATGCTTGAAATTTAGACCATTTTAATAGAAAATCAAGATAAGAGGTGGCCGTATGGATAACCAGATGGAATTCCGGTTCAGTTTTCAAACCATGAAGTACAGCGAGACGATTGCGTTTTATACCGATGTCCTAGGACTGCCGGTTGTAAAGACCTGGAACAGGGGGTTTAACGACAGCGGGCACCAGTTCAAGGCTGCTTCGGGAATGATTATCGTGCTTCAGAGTGCTACAAAACAGGTTGAACCCTTAAAGGATGCTGTAATTCTTATTCAGGTTGAAGACGTAGATGCATATTTAAAAGAATTGAGGGAGCGGGGTGCTCCTGTTGTTCAGGAGATTGTTAGAAGGGAGTGGGGACACCGGGATTTTAAAATATCTGATCCCAACGGCCTTATTATTGGATTTTATTCAGAAAAATAATCAGTTACAGTGGATTTATCTTTTCTAAAGCAGTATATTATCCCCTTAAGCAGTAATTAATGGAGACAAACAGAATGTTAATGAATTTATTGAAAAAACGGCAGTTTATACTTATCCTGATGGTGCTCCTGCCGTTAACACTTTTTGCCGGAGGCAAAAAGGAAGCGGAAAAGCAGAAGGATAATCCCCCTGCTGAAGTAGCGGCTGACAGCCAAGCAGCACAGCGGGAGGAAATTCAGAGTCCCGTGGATATAGCTGCCAGGGTAAACGGAATTGCTATTCCTCTGGCAAAGTTTAACAGCCAGGTGGAGGCTACTGTTTCCCAGTATACACAACAGGGGATGGCCCTTCAGAATGATCAGATGTCCCAATTGAGGGAAAGCGTACTGAATAACCTTATCAATCAGGAACTTTTATACCAGGATGCCCTTAAAAAAGGGATGAAGGTTGCTGATGAAGAGATTCAGGCTCAGATGGACAAGGTCAAAGGACAGTTCAAGGATGATGAAGAATATCAGAAGGCTTTGAGTGATCAGGGAATTACTGAAGAACTTCTTGTTGACGATCTTAAAATGAACATTATGCTGAGCAGATATATCGAAGAAGAATTCAAACCCCGGGTTAAGATAACAGAAGATGAGGAAGCAGCCTTTTACGGACAGAATCCCCAGTATTTTTCCCAGCCGGAACAGGTGAGAGCCAGTCATATTCTTATTCAGGTAAAAGAGGATGCAGATGATGCTGCCAAGGCAGAAGCAAAAAAGAAGATAGAGGATGTTCAGAAGCGCCTTGAAAACGGAGAGGAGTTTTCGGATCTTGCCAGAGAGGTTTCAGAAGGCCCCAGCAGTAAAAACGGTGGTGATCTCGGTTTCTTTGGTAAGGGACAGATGGTAAAGCCCTTTGAAGATGCTGTCTTCGGTATGAAAAAAGGGGAGGTAAGCGGTATAGTAAAAACCCAGTTTGGATACCATATTATCAAACTTACTGACAGGAAACCGGCGGGCATGGTCCCGTTTGATCAGGTAAAAGGGCAGATTGCCGACCATCTGTTTCAGACGAAGCTTGGTAAAGTGATCCAGGACTATATTGATACACTGATTCCGGGTGCCGATATAGAGAAGCTTGTTTCTTAAAAACAATTTATGATATATTTAGTTAGATTTGGACATAAAAGTCTTGATTAGAAAATAGATATATAGTATATTCATTATACAATAGATAGAATTAGGTTAGGAGGGTAAGAATGGCAACACATCTTACTAAAGATACTTTTTTAAAAGAAGTTTTTGATTACGAAAACAACAAAGAATGGAAATTTCAGGGTGAAATTCCTGCAGTTATTGACTTTTACGCAGATTGGTGCGGACCCTGTAAGATGGTCGCTCCCATTATTGAAGAGCTTTCAGAAGAATATGCAGGAAAAGTTAATTTCTACAAAATTGATACTGAGGCTGAGCAGGAACTTGCAGCAGCTTTCGGTATTCAGAGCATCCCTTCTCTTCTCTTTATTCCGGTAGACGGTAAACCTCAGATGGCAGCCGGTGCGCTTCCAAAGGATACCTTCATTGAGGTTATTAATAAAGAGCTTCTTGGAACTGCATAAATAGAAGAGTATTTTTACGTAAAGCTCCTGGGGTCTGAAGGCTGACAGGAGCTTTTTTATACATTTTACTTTCTTATAATGTGAGGAAGAACCTCCGGCAGAGGACTCATTTTTATACCCAGTGCGGAGTGTACGACTCCTCCTGTAATCAAGGTGAGGATTATTTCAGCTACAATTGCCGGTTCCTTCTCCTTCGGGAGTATTTCTGTCAATGCTTCTTCCAGCATCTTCTGCCATTCAGTATATGCTGACCGTATTCTTTGTTTAAGGAGCTTATTGTAACTGATAGCTTCATATATCAGGTAGATATGAAGTTTTCCCCTGTTGGTAGTCTTGAACATGATCTTGAATACTACCGAGATTATATCTTCAGGGCTGTTCTTGTTGTCATGGTTTTTTACCCATTTTAAAAGTTTCCCGGACAGTCTTTTCATGTAGATATCGGTTACATCGAAGATGAGGTCAGATTTTGTCGGATAGTAATAGTAGAGTGTTCCCTTACTGATGTTCAGTTCTTTGGCAATATCTGCAAGACTGGTTTCATGTGCCCCCTGTTTAATAAACAGTTTTGTGGCAGTTTCAATGATCCGTTGCTTGTTATCCACATCCGCATAATCAAGTTTACTCTTGGCCATGGTTCTATTATTTTAACTTTAACAGTGATGTCAAGACAGGATCAGCCTTTTTGTCGGCCCTTAACCGATATTTTCCCAAAAAGATAAAATACTTGCTAATTAAAGATGTTTTTCTTACAATCAGTGCATGATGAAATCAAAATTTATACTGCTTGTAGCAGCAGGGATGTTAACAGCAGCTTCGCTTTTTCTGTTCTCATGCGCCGGTACCCCTCCGGCTGAACCTGGCTATATTGAGGGAATAGATGTGCTTGCTTCCACGATAGCTGAAAAAACCATTGCAATTCTTCCCGGTACGGAACCGGTAACTCTTGCTGTGTATTATTTTACCGTAGACGGGAAACCCGGCAGCATAAGTGATTATCTCATCAACGGAGTTACCACCGAGATTGCAAACAGGGGAGGGGACAATCTTACCATGGTAAGCAGGCAGGGGCTGGACCGTATAATGGAGGAGCACTCGCTCATGCTCACCGACCTGGTGTCGGAAGATACTCAGGTGAATCTGGGCCAGCTGCTTGGAGCGGATATGGTGCTTACAGGATATATAACTCCTTTAAAGGACTACAATAAAATAAACATTCAATGTATCAAAGTAGGAACGGGAGAAGTAATCGGCGGTTTTCAGTTAAACTACCGGGTGGAAAACGAATTTCAGCAGGATTCGGTAAACAGGGTAATACTTCCCGGAAATGCTGTATCAAGGGTTAAGGGAGTTACCACCACAACAACCATACTGGATGATTTCGAGGGATCTGTAACCCGGGTACCCTTTTTCCATTATGAAGAATCATGGGGAGAGCTCTTTGCCGGCAAACATGCCGGGATTTCTGCAGGAGAAGGTGCTGTTACACTTGCCTTCGAAGCGGAACTGGACAGCGGTGAGTTGCTGAGAAAGTGGAACGATTCGGATTTAAATTTTTATGCCGGGTTTAAGACAAAACATACGATAGGAGCGGACTATGGATTTTCGGTGGATTTAAAACCGCAGGGTTTTTCCCAGGTGTACCTTTTTGTTTCCCAGCAGTTTAAGGATGGAGACAGAGTATTCGGTGTACCTGTTACTTTGAATCCGGGGGAATGGAATCATCTTCAAATTCCCTTCAACGTTCTTAAGGATTACTCATATACCGGCTCCATTGAGGAGAATAAACCTCTGATTCTGAGTTTCGGTGTTCCCTTCGGCAAAAACTATGAACTTTTCTATTTCAGGAACTCTGAAAAAATATCCGGAAAGCTTTCTGTTGACAATATTGGTTTCTTTACTCTGGATACTGAAGATGATGAAAATGTTGTTGCTACTTTTGATGATGAAGTTTACCGTACGGTACCATCGGTCAGTATTGACAATAGTTCTTTGTACGTTGATTATTCAGGATCCGGGGAAGGAATGCTAAAAATAAATGAAGGTGTGCAGTCCCTTTCAATGGCGGTGCGCAGGACTGAGAATGGACCTGCCGGAACATACCTGGACATGAAAGGTTCTCTGGGGATAAACGGGAAAATTGAAGAATTCATTGGGATTGATCAGCCTGTCATGGTAAATCTGGTACTCAATATGGGGAAGTCTTTCAGCGGGAAACACAGCCTCTCTTTTCTGGTTAAAGCAGATTTCTGTACTTCCGGCTACATTCAAATTAATGATTCAGGTTCTGATTTGTCCTTTGGTGCACCATTTTTTGTTCATTCCGGGTGGGGACAGGTGGAGATCCCTTTCAGTGAACTGATTTCTGATGAAGGGTCAATGGAGGATACGTCTCCTCTTTCCGATAAGTTATGGATGTCCCTCAGCTTCCCAGTAGAACCGGAAATGTTGAAAGAAGCTGTTGCTTCTGGTAGTCTTGATTTTAATGCTTCTATTGACCAAATACTTCTGGGAGATTAGCAATGGATAGTCATGGGAAGGAAACAATAGAGATAATCCGTGAGGTCTTCACGTATATAAACAGGTTCCGGGATAAGGCATTCGTAATAAAGATTGATTCTGAGGTAATTGAGAACTTATACTTCCCCGTTCTTTTAAAGGACCTTGCAACGCTCCATAACGCAGGTATTAAGGTAATTATTGTCCCTGGAGCACGGAAACGGATAGATGAGATACTTGAAAAGTACGGCATAGAAACCGAGTACAGCGGCGGAATACGTATAACGGAGGAAGGAACAATTCCCTTTGTAAAAATGGCTGCGTTTGATGTTTCCAATAAAATAATGACAGGTCTTTCCGCTTACAGGCTGAATGCCCTGGTGGGGAACTGGATCCGGGCAAGGAGCATGGGCGTAATTAACGGAGTAGATTTTAAGTCTACCGGAAATATCGATAAAGTTCTTACTGCTCCGCTGAATAAAGTCCTGAATGAGAATTTTATCCCGATAATCCCTTCAATAGGATGGAATCCTGCAGGAACTCCATACAACCTCTCTGCTAACGAACTGACCATACAGGTAGCTTCAGCCATGAATGCAGAAAAAATATTTTTTATTACCTCGGAAGATATGCTGAATATTTCAGATTACAGAATCCCTTCCGGAGTAGTACCTTCTTCAGACGGCAGAATATCCAGAATGGATGGAGATGCGGCTCAGAAGTTTCTTGCCCTGAATTCAGGGGAAAATACACGATCCCTTGAGATCATAAAACAGGCCATTTCAGGGATCAGGAACGGAATAAAAAGGGTGCATATTATTAATGGGAATGGAAACGGCGGTATTCTTTCTGAAATATTCTCCAACCTTGGAATAGGTACAATGATCTATCGTAACGAATTTGACCGTATCAGGAAGATGGTTTCAGGTGATATTCCCGAAGTCTTAAGGATAATGAGACCCTTTGAAAGGAGCGGTGCATTGATTCCGAGAACGAAGGCGGATCTTCAGCATTCAGTGGGTGATTATGTTGTTTATGAGATTGATAATGTGGTTCATGGGTGTGCTGCGCTTCACCAGTATGAAGGAAATGCCGGCGAGATAGCCGCAGTTGCTGTGGATCCGGAGTATGAAAGAATGGGGATTGGCAAGAAACTTATCACCTATCTAATCATGAAAGCTCAGGAAAGCGGGATGAAGTCGTTGTTTCTTCTGACCACCCGCTCTGTTGACTGGTTTGAATTGCTGGGGTTCAAATCCGGCAGGATCGAGGACCTTCCCGGACAAAAAAAAGAAAATTATAACGTTAACCGAAACTCAAGAGTAATGATCCTCAAACTAGAAGAGTTCCGGCAGCAACCGCCAGACCAGTACTGAGATGCAGTAGATCCTTTAGGGTAAATTGTTTTAATGTATAATCTCTTGTCCCCGAGTAACACCTTGCTTCCATTGTAAGAGCAGTTCCTTCCGCTCTACGGATAATTGCGTACAGAAGGGGAACTGCCAGAGCTGTAATTTTCCTTACCGGATTTTTAACATGCTGTATGCACCTGGATAACCCGGCTTCTTTTATTTGTGCTGCGGTAACCATAATGTCGGGAATAAAGGTAATGGTAAGCCTTACCCTCATGGCTATCTCGGTTTCAGAAATAAAAGGAACAGGTTTTACAAACCAGTATACCGCTTTTTCTATCTCCCCGGAGTGGGTTGTCCCAATAAGTACCAGCCCCAGAAGTATGGTCATTAAAAATCTGGTTACCGCAAGTATAGTGAAAAAAAGATTGTAGGAAGAAAGAAATGCTGCTGTTCCTATAAACAAACTGAGTATCAAGGCTCCTTTAATCTCCCTGATACTTTTAATCCGGTAATTTGCCATAAACAGGAAAATGGTAAAGGCGGAAAGCAGAATAAGCCCTCCTGTTGATATATGGTACAGAAGTACCGTATAGATCAAAAGCAGGGACATCTTTATCCGGGGATCTACTTTTTTAAGAAAAGAGGATCTGTCCTGGTAGCGGAAGAATGCTGTCTCAGCCAAGCCAGGTCATCCTCTTGAGTATGTCGACAGTATTTTCCTTTTCTATATTTCCCGGGATTCGAATACCGTAAGAGGGGGCAGAGATCAGCGCTTTTTCCGGTATATCGTCGCAGACGATCTCCCCGCTGTCCATGATTATAAGCCTGTCTGCATGGGCGAGCATCTTTTCAAGCTCATGGGTAATACAGATAACCGTATGCCCGTTATTGTTCAGGTTGATAATCTTTTTCAGAACCTGTTTTACTCCCGGCAGATCAAGATTCGTAAATGGTTCATCAAGGATGATTATCTCAGGCTCCATTGCAAGAACACCAGCTATTGCAAGTCTCTTTTTTTCTCCCCCCGACAATGATCTGGTGTAGTGCTCCCGTTTATCTTCAAGGCCGACATTTTGCAGTGCAGAGTTAACCCGCTTCTTAACCTCGGCTTTTGGTAAATTCAGGTTTTCAGGGCCGAAGGCAGCATCCATTTCCACTGTCTGGCTTATTATCTGGGAGTTTGAATTTTGAAAGACAAGTCCTACCTTCTGCCTGATCGAGAGAATATCCCTGAATATCGACTGGTTGTTGAAGAGTACTCTTCCGGAAGTAGGCTTTAAAAGGCCGTTCAAATGATGCATTAACACACTCTTGCCTGAACCGTTCTTTCCGGATATCACCAGGAACTCGCCTCTTTCTACCGAAAAAGTGACATTTTTCAAGGCTTCGGTCCCGTCTTTGAATCGGTGGGAAAGATTTTTAACCTCAAGAAGTTTCATTTTCAAGATTGTCTATAACAGGTTTCAGCCAACGGGTTATGGGAACCACTGCGGCAACTTTGATTGCATCTCCTATTAAAAACGGGAACATTCCTGCAGAGAGCGATTTCCCCCATGACATATTAAGGGTGTATTTGAGCCATGGTACACCAAACAGGTACACAACTACTGCACCGCTCAGAGCTCCTGAAAGGATAAGAAGAGCTGAGCTGCTTTCCCCTCCGCCTTTTCTTTTTGAGATTAATCCGGTTAAAACAACTGCCGGGATGTACCCGATGAGATACCCGCCTGTTGGCCCCAGGATAATTCCCATTCCCCCGGTACCGCTATGAAATACAGGGAGTCCTACAGCCCCGAGAAGGAGGTATGTTACCACAACGGAAAGCCCCTTGCGGCTGCCCAATAATGTACCTGTAAGGAGAACAAAGAAGTTCTGCAGTACTATCGGAACCGGGCCTATGGGGACTGCAATATAGGCTCCTACTGCTATAAGCGCAGTGAAGAGTGCAATAAATACGGTGGAACGTACGGAAAAGATATCTGAAGACATAATTACTCAAACCTTTTTTTGTAACGGAGCTAACTCCTGGATCATTTTGAGAAGATCAAAAATTTCAAATGGTTTTGCAAATACAGCATCAACTCCAAACTGGTCTGCAATCCGATGAACAGGATCGCTGTTAGTTTCTACCTTTCCGGAAATTGCTATAAGTTTTATGCCGGGATACTTGTCATGCACTTCCATGAGGGTTTCAACGCCCCCTTTTTCAGGCATAATCAGATCCATGATGATAACAGAAACGGTGTTTTCCTCAATGATAGAAAGGGCTCTGACTCCATTTTCCGCTTCCAGGGTTTGATATCCCATTCTTAAAAGCCCTTTGGTTATCATCTTTCTCAAGTTTTCATCGTCATCTACAATAAGAATGGTGCTCAAAATCATCTCCAGAATCTAGAATTTAATAGCACATGATACTACATAATCCGGGTTAATGTAAATAAAAGCCGCAATTTTACTTTTAAAATTTACTCTTTTGTACTATTGTTTCATAGGGGGTTTAGTATGGAAGTTAACAAAGAAAAAAGCGCTTTTATTATTGTGGATGTACAGAATGACTTCTGTAGTGGAGGTGCCCTGGAAGTAAAAAACGGCGAAGAAGTAGTCCCTGATATTAATGTCTTACTGCAGAGAGATCTGTTCGGTAAGGTTATTTTTACCGCTGACTGGCACCCGGTTAACCATGTTTCTTTTGCATCAACTCACCACAGAAAAACTCTTGAAGTTATTGAAACCAGAAACGGTCTCCAGACCCTTTGGCCGGATCACTGCATAGAGAATACAGAGGGGGCTGCGTTTCATCCATTTCTGGGGGTGGAGAAGGGCGATCTCATTATCAGAAAAGGGAGGGGTAAAAACCTGGATTCGTACTCAGCCTTTTTTGAAAATGACAGGAAGACCTCCACCGGGCTAGGCGGATATTTGAAGGAGCTGGGTATTACTGATCTCTACTTTTCCGGGCTTGCCTTTGACTGGTGTGTGTTCTTCAGCGCAATGGATGCTGTCGGATCAGGATTTAACGCCATTGTAGTTGAGGATTTAACCAGAGCGGTAAATTTTCCGGAAGGTTTTCAGGCAGAGAAGCGGGAAGAGTTGGTAAAAGCCGGTGTATCCATCATCCAATCAGAAGAGCTGTAAACTTTCTTTTGACATACTGTAATACGTGTAATAGAATCTGTACATTCAGTACATAATTAAAGGTTGAGGAATGAAAATCAGGATCAAGATAGCAGGTTCATATGTTATCATTATAAGTGCAGTTGTATTTGTCTCTCTCTTTACCATGGTAAAAACTGTAGAGTCAGTTGAAGCTGTACGGTTCATAAGGGAGGTCGTTACTGCTTCACAAAATGATATGATCCAGTTAAAGTTCGATATTCTTCAGATCCAGCAGTGGCTTACAGATGCTTCTGCAACCGGAACATCTGAAGGATTGCATGAAGCTGACAAGTACTTTGATATGGCTTTGAAGGTTTTGGACAGTGATATAATACGGAAACAGGATGCTGGTAAAAACAAACTTGCAGATCAGCTTAAAGAAGTAAAAAAAACACTTAAAGAGTATTATACCATTGGTGTCAGGATGGCCAATGAGTATACCCAAAACGGGAGAGCTGCAGGGAACAAGTGGATGACCCGGTTCGATCCGTTGGCTGATACATTGATTCCCGGACTTAAATCAGCGGCTGCTGAAACAGCAGATGTAAAAAACTCTCTTGTTACTTCAGCTGAAGAGACATCAGCCGCAATAAGCAGTATACGTAAAAACATAGGGCTGCTTCTAAAAAATACTGAAAAGATGGGTGGCACTGTTTCTGAAAATGTTGCCGCCATAGAGCAGATCACTGCTAATATAAACAGTATTGATAAGCAGATAGTTGAACAAGCCGCAATGGTTGAGGAATCTACCGCATCAATAGTAGAGATGGTTTCCTCCCTGGAAAGTGTTAATCAGATAATAAAAAAGAAAACAAAGGCAGTTAAAAACCTTGCTCAGGCAATGAAAGACGGGAATGATGCTTCTGCTGAAACTGATGAGGTTTTTAACAGAGAGGTAACTGAAAGAATCGGGGATATCTCCGAGATGGCGGAGGTAATACAGTCTATTGCTTCTCAGACAAACCTGCTGTCGATGAATGCGGTGATCGAAGCAGCCCATGCCGGAGAAGCTGGTAAAGGATTTGCTGTAGTAGCGGAGGAAATACGGAAACTTGCAGATAATGCGGCTCAAAACTCTGCTAATATTTCACGTTCAATAAAAGATATTGAGGACGGGATTATAAATACAGGAAAGGTGGCGGAGAAAAAGGTTGCCGCTTTTATAATTATGGACCGTGAAATAGGAGAAACCAGGAACGCATTTTCCGAGATTGCCAGCAGTGTGGAGGAACTTGCCATTGGGGGAGAGCAGATCCAAAAAGCCATGATTGTTCTTCAGGATGTATCGGAAAATATAAAAAATGCCACTTCACAGATGGCAGATGGATCCAGACATGCAGCTGAATCCCAGCTTGAACTGAAACAGCTTTCAGATACGGTTACAGAAGAAATGCTGCAAATTGAATCCGGTTCAGACGAAATTGCAGCAGCTGCCGGGGAGATGGTTTCCTACTCATCCAGTCTTGATATCATTGTTGATGAGCTTGAAAAAGAAACAGAAAAGTTTATTGTTTAACAAAAAAAACCAATAGGAGGTGAAAATGGGTGTAAAGAATGCTGCTTACGTAGCGGCAGATGAAGCACGGGAGATTGTAGCACTGATAGGTTCAGGATCGGATAAGGTAATACCTCTGCTGCAGGAAATCCAGAAACGGCATAATTATCTTCCCGAAGATCTGGTTGAGGCTGTTGCTGATGAAATTAAGGTTCCTGTAGCTGATATATACGGAGTTGCTACCTTTTATTCTCAATTCAGATTTGCCCCCATGGGCAAACATCTTATAAAGGTCTGCAAGGGGACAGCATGTCATGTCCAGGGAGCAGATATGCTTTCATCAGTACTCAGTGAGGAGCTGGGTCTTGATGGGGAAGGGACTACTTCGGATATGGAGTTTACCATGGAAACTGTTGCCTGTCTTGGCTGCTGTTCATTGGCACCGGTAGTAATGATAGACGGAAAGGTTTTTGGGAAGTTGACATCTTCCAAGGTGAGAAAACTGATAAAAGGATACAGAGATGGAAAAAACTAAAGTCTATGTCGGGCTGGGCTCATGCGGGATTGCGGCTGGTGCACAGGATGTTTATGACCATTTAAAGGAAAGTATTGATACTGATGATCTGGATCTCGAAGTAACTTCCTGTGTCGGTATGTGCTATGCTGAGCCGATTGTAGAGGTTGTTCAAAAGGGTAAACGGGTCAGATACGGATTTGTAG